>JAIMAL010000013.1 GCA_023511995.1 Burkholderiales bacterium | reverse complement strand
GCGCGACCTGCTCCAGGGCGGCAAGCCCCAGCATGGCGTCCACGCTCCTCGGGTTGGCGGCGAGCACCGACTCGAAGCGTCGGCGTGCCGCCTGGGGATTGCCCGCCGCCAGGTCCAGCCGCGCCAGACTCGCCGCCGCGGGATGGAAGGCCGGGTCGAGGGCGAGGGCCTGCTCGAAGGCCTGGCGCGCGGCCGCCACGTCCTTTTTGCCCATTAGCGCCACCCCGCGCAGATGGGGGGCGAGGGGCAGACGAGGCTCTTTGCGGGCGAGGGCCTCGGCGGCGGCGAGCGCCGCATCGAAATGCTTCTGCCTCAGGTGCGTGGCGATGAGGAGGAGGTCGGTCTGCAGGGGACTTTGCTCGAGACGGGCCGCGGCCTCGAGCTCCGCCACGCCGGCCTCGGTCTGGCCCCGGGCGAGGCGGCTCAAAGCCAGGGCGGTGCGCACGCCGGGATGCTCCGGCCGCGCCTGGGCCGCCTTTTCCAGGTATTCACCGGCGCGGGCGTATTCCCGGCGCTGCATGTGCGCTTCCCCCGCCAGGGCCAGCACGAGTGGGTCGGGCTGCGCCGCGGCGAGGAGGGGCTTGAGCACCTCCAGGGCCTTGTCGGGCTGGCGCTTGCGCAGATGGGTGGCGGCGAGCATGCGCCGCGCATAGGCGTGATCGGGAATGGCCTCGACGAAGGCGGAAAGATAGCTTTCCGCCTGGCTCAGGTTGTTGAGAGCGAGCTGGGTGACGCCCATCAGCAGGATGGCGGAGCCGTTGTTGGGCGCCACCTTGAGCACCTCCTGCAGCTCGTCCCGCGCTTCACCGTATTTGCCCTGGAGGAACCAGGATTGCGCCTGGGTGAGCCGCACGGCCGGGGCCTTGGGCTCCAGCCCCCGGGCGGCATCGATGTGCCGCTGGGCGGAGGCGAAATCCTTGTCCCCCATGTGGATGAGAGCAAGGGATAGATGCGCCCCCAGATGGCGGGGGTTGCGCTTGAGGGCTTCCCCATAGGCGGCCGCGGCTTCTTTTGCCTTGCCCTGGGCGCGCAGGAGATCACCCTTGAGCATCCAGGGATCGGCCTCCTTCCCCGTCTTCGCCACCGACTCGTCGGCAAGCTGGAGCGCTTCGTCCTGTCGGCCCTCGGCCAGCAGCATGGCGGCCAGCCCCCGGTTGGCTTCCGGCAGGCCCGGCGCCAAGGCACGGGCCTGTTCGAAGGCCTTGCGCGCCTCATCCAGGGCCTTCAAGCCCGCATGGGCCTCGCCCCGCAACGCGTAAAGCAGGGCCGCCTGGGGGCCGGCGGGCTGGGCGGGGATTTCCTCCAGCACCTTGCGGTATTCCCGCTGCAGGAGCAGGGCGCGTCCCAGGAGGGGCAGCACCTCGTCGTGGCTTGCGCCCAGTTGCAAGGCCCGCCGGAGTTCCTTTTCGGCGCCGGCCCCGTCGCCCGCCTCCACATACAGGCGGCCCAGCAACAGGCGCGCATCCCGGTGATCGGGGGTCTGTTGCAGCACGTTCTTGAGCTCGATGACGGCGGCCTTGCTCTCCCCCGCCGCGACGTGTTTTTGCGCTTTGGCGTAGAGAACTTCCGGTTTTTCCCCGGAGCAGCCTGTAATCAGGAGGGCAACGCACAGGGCGCAGCCGATTCGGCACAGCCTCCGGCTCGGTTCCAGCATGGTGTTCTCCTCGGTTCGTGGATCATGGCTGGTCTGCGCCTGCCCGGGCGGTGCCGGGCTTTATTGGGTTTTGTCCTCGAGTCCGTAGCGGTGCAACAGATCATACAGGGTGGGGCGGGACACCCCCAGCAGTTCCGCCGCCCGGGCAATGTTGCCATTGACCCGCGCCAGGGCCCGCAGCACGGCCTGGCGCTCCGCCTCCTCCCGCACCTGACGCAGGTTGAGGGGCTCCTGGGCCTGCGCCGTGCCGGGCAGCCCCAGGTCGGCGGCGTCGATGCGATTCGCCTCGCTCATGATCACCGCGCGCTTGATGCAGTTTTCCAGCTCGCGCACGTTGCCCGGCCAGGGATGCGCTTCGATGGCGGCCACCGCCTCCGGCGTCAAACCCTTGACCGGCTTCTTGAACTGCTCGGCGAAACGCTCGACGAAGGCCTGGGCAAGCAGGGCCGCATCCCCCGGACGCTCCCGCAACGGCGGAATGTGCACCGTCACTTCGCTGATGCGGTAGAAGAGGTCCTCCCGGAAGCGGCCTTCCGCGATGAGGCGCTCTAAATCCTGGTGCGTGGCACAAACCACGCGCACATCCACCGGGATTTCCTCGCGCCCCCCCAGCCGCTCCACCACCCGCTCCTGCAGGAAGCGCAAAAGTTTTGCCTGCAGGCTCAAGGGCAGATCGCCCACTTCGTCGAGGAAGAGGGTGCCGCCATCGGCGTATTCGATCTTGCCGCGGGTCTGGCGGGTGGCACCGGTGAAGGCCCCTTTCTCGTAGCCGAAGAGTTCGCTCTCCAGGAGGTTTTCCGGAATCGCGGCGCAGTTGATGGCAACGAAACGCTTGCCCGCCCGCGGCGACAGCTCATGCACGCCCCGGGCCAAAAGTTCCTTGCCGGTACCCGATTCCCCCAGAAGCAGCACCGTCGCATCCACCGGCGCCACCTTTTCGATGGTGCGGCATACCTTGAGCATGGGTTCACTGGCGGTGAGGATGCCCGCTAGGGCCGAGGGCGGGGCAAACCGCTGCAGGCGGCGGTTTTCCGCCTCCAGCTGGGCGACGTGGAAGGCCCGTTTGATGATGAGCTGCAGCACGTCCAGCTCGAAGGGCTTCTGGTAGAAGTCATAAGCGCCCATGCCCACGGCCTTCACCGCGTTGGCGCGGTCCTGGTTGCCGGAGACGACGATGATTTTCGTTGCCGGCGCCAGGGTCAGCATTTCCTTGAGGGTGGCCAGGCCCTCGGAGGCCCCATTGGGGTCCGGCGGCAGCCCCAGATCCAGCGTGACCACCTGCGGCTCGTGGCGACGCAGGGCGGCCAGCGCCTCAGCGCGGTCGCCGGCGACCACCACCTCGAGGTCCTCGAAGCTCCACTTGAGCTGCCGTTGCAGCCCGGGATCGTCCTCGACGACGAGCAACACGGGTTTTGCCGCACCGTTCTCAGCCACTGCCGGCTCCCTGGAGGCTTCCATCCTCCTTCTGATTTTCCCGCACCGTGAGGGGCAGGGTGACGGTGAAGGCACTGCCCTGTCCCGGTTTGCTTTCCGCGCGGATATCGCCCTTGAGCGCCCGCACGTATTCCCGGCACTCGTAGGCGCCAATCCCCATGCCTGCCGCCTTGGTGCTGACAAAGGGGCGGAAAAGCTGGGTGCGGAGAAAAGTTTCGTCCATGCCGCGGCCGGTATCCCGCACGCGCACCACGGCCTGCCCCCCGTTGACCTCCAGCGACACCTCCACTTCGCCGGTCTCCGGGGTCGCCTCGATGGCATTTTGCACCAGATGGCCCAGGACGCGGGCAAGCCGCTCCCGTTCCGCCAGCACCCAGGCCTCCTCCACGCGGCTCACGAAACGGGGGGTGGGACGGAAGGCGGCCTTGTCCGCCACCACCTGCGCCAGCACTTCCCGCAGGTTGACGAGGCTGGCCCCTTCGGCCATCTGGTAGCCGGCGCGCAGTTGGGACAACAGGCGCGACATTTTCTGCACCGCATGGCTCACGGTGGCCAGCATGTCCTCTTGAAAATCGGGATTGTGCTTGTGCCTTTCGGCATTTTTCAACATCAGGGAAAGCTGGGCGACGACGTTTTTCAGATCATGGACGACGAAAGCGGAAAACCGGTTGAAGGATTCAAACTGGCGCGCTTGGGCGAGGGCTTCCAGGGCACCCGCCTGGGCCAGGTGGGCAGCGGCCTGGCGCCCGGCGGTCTTCAGGAGGTCCGAATCCTCCCAGTTGAAACCCCGCCGGCTGCGGGGTCGGGCGAGCACCATGAACCCGATCAGATTCTCGTGCACGAAAAGGGGCACCACCAGCCACGCCTCCCGGCGGCCCTCCAGCCAAGGGGGCAGCACGAGATCGCCGTAGAGATCCGGAGACTGGGCAAATTCCTCCAGGTTGATGACCCATTGCCGGTCCTGGAGGAAACGGACCAAAGGGGCGCCGGCGGAAAGGGGCTCCGCCTCCAGGGGAAGATTCCAGTGGGCCGTGGGGGCAAAGCTGCCGTCCTCCTGGGCAAGCCACAGGGCCGCTCCGGGGCTGTCCACCAGTTCCGCCACCGCCATCAGCGCCCGCTCCCGCACGGCGGTGGGCTGGCCGGTGGATAGGGTGCGGGTGAAGCGCAGCCACTCCTCCCGGTAGTCGTATTTGTAGCTGAAGAAGTGCTTGCTCAGGAAGACCTTGAGGCGGGCGCGCATGGCGCCGGAAAAGACCACCACGGCAAGCAGCAGCAGGGCGCCGAAGAAGAACGCCGCCTGCAGTACCGTCCCCCAGGAGCCGCCGAAATAGCGCAGGTAATAACCCGCCGCAGACATGAGGAGGAGATAAGCGCTCGCCAGGATCAGGGTGGTGGTGTGAAACACCATGCGTCGGGAGACGTGCACCTGCACCGACCACTGAGGATTGCGCGCCGCCGATACCGCCAAAAGTGGCACCACCAGGGCATTGGCAATGCCCCGCGCGCTCCACACCCCCTCCTCCAGGCGGCCGAAGAGCAAGCCTTCGGCGTAGAGGTAGAAGTCGTAGGCAAACACCGCTCCCAGCCCCAGACAGAAATATTTGATCGCCCAGCGCTGGTTCTCGTCGGCATTGCGGTAGAGCTGTTCGATGAGGGTCATGCCCGCCAGCACCGAAATAAGGAGCGCGCCCCAGCTCACCTTGCCCGCCCAGAGGGGGATTGCCTGCCGCGGCAGCAGAGCGAAGACGACCGCCGTCACGGCGATCAAAAAAAGTGCCGCCAGCCCCCCGTAGAGGAGTCGCGAGAGCAACGGCAGCGTCTCCCCCGCTGCCTCGGCGCGGGCCCGCAGCAACCGGTAAAGGAAGGTGAGCCACAACCCATTGCGCAGGGACTCGAGGGCCACTACCGGCCACGCCCAGGACAGCCCCCGGATGAGGGCATAGGCCAGCGCACCCGCCCACAGGGCGGTGGCAGCCGCCGCCGCGGCGAGGATTCCCCCTTGGGGCCGTCCTCGCCAGTTCGCCAGGAGGAGCACGCCGAAGAGGCCAAAGGCCAGCGCCGCCGCGCCGTAGCTTATGCCCGCGATGTGCATGACCGTCCCCTTACCGCGCACCCTTGCCGAAGAGGACGACGAGGACGGTTTCGAACAGGATCATGAGGTCGAGGAAAAAGCTGTGGTTCTTCACGTAGAACAGGTCATATTGCAGCTTTTCGATGGCATCCTCAAGGGACGCGCCGTAGGGATAGCGCACCTGCGCCCACCCGCTGATGCCCGGCTTGATGCTGTGCCGCACGCCGTAATAGGGAATCTGCTCGAGAAGCTGGTTGACGAAGAAGGGCCGCTCGGGGCGCGGCCCGACGAAGCTCATCTCGCCTTTGAACACATTGATGAGCTGGGGCAGTTCATCGATGCGCGTCTTGCGGATGAAGCGGCCGACCCGGGTCACCCGCGCATCCCCGGCTTGCGCCCAGCGGGGCTGCCCGTCGGCCTCGGCGTTCTGGGTCATGCTGCGGAACTTGTAGATGGTGAACACCCTGCCGCCCTGGCCCACCCTTTCCTGACGGTAGAGTACGGGAAAGCCGCTTTCGAGGACGATGGCGAGCGCCGTCAGCAACATCACCGGCAGCGTGATGGTGAGAATCGTCGCACTCACGGTGAGGTCGAAGGTGCGTTTGACCACATCCCGCAACAGGCCCTGACGGAAGCCCTCCGACAGCACCATCCAGCTCGCATTGAGGGAATCGAGCTGCACCTGGCCCCGCTCCCTTTCGAAGAAAGTGGAGAGCTCGATGACACGGATACCCTTGAGCTTGCAGTCGAGCAGCTCGTGCACCGGCAGGCCGCCACCGCGCCGCTCCCGCACGGCGATGACGATTTCATCGATCTGGTAGCGCTCGACGATCTCCGTAAGGGGCCCCTGATCCGGCAGCACCAGGCTGTGATCGACGAAATGATGGGTCCCGCTCAAGGGCAGAAACCCCACGATATGCAGCCGTCGCCGGCTGTCGGGGTTGCGCACCAGGCTCATCACCCTGGCCGCCCGGGTGCCCGTGCCCAGCACCAGCACACGGCTCTTCAGGGCTTCCACATCCATCCAGCGGAAAAAGGCGAAGCGCAGAAGAATCACCGCCCCCGCCGCCAGCGCCGTGGCCCCGGCGAGGAGGCTCGTCGGCTGCACCAGGCGGGGCACCAGCCAACCCGCGAGCCAAAGCAGGGCAAAGGCCAGACCGCTGGCGATGATCACCCGGATCACCATGCTGCCCAGCCCTTCCTCGAAATCCCGACGATAGAGCCCAAAGAGGGCAAGCAGACTGAACAGGCAGAGGATGAAGCCCAGGTGCGCCACCCCCAGGGGATCGGGCAGCGGCCGCCCCAGAAGCCATGCAGCAAGCGGCAGCGCGGCGACGACGATGGCCACCTCCGCCAGCAGCAGGAGTAGCAGGCCCTTGGACAGGTAATGACTGAAGATGCGGATCAAGGGACGTTTCGCCTCACAGGAGTCGGGACCGACGGTGCCGGCCCCGCCCAGTTTAAGCAGTTTCCATGCCAAGCGCATGACGGCGGCGGCCGTGCCCGACTCCGGCCGCCGCCGGCGGGATGCCGGCTGGGGTTGACCACAGACCGACTGAAATGTCGGGTTTTTGCCGGGCTTCAGGCCAACATGGCCTCGACCTCGGCAAGGCGCGCCCGCGGCAGGGCACGGCCGTCCACCGGGCTGCGCGGGCTTTCGCGGATGGCATCGGTGGGAAACACCGCCACCTCGACGTCGGCAGGCCCGCCGTGCTGGAGGTGAAAGACGGGCACGACGCGGTGGCTGTCGCCGAAGCGGAAGCGCTTCTCGCCCCGCTCATAGGCGATGTGGTGATTGAGCAGGAAGAGCTCCACGTCCTTGTCGCTGTCGGTGAAAAGCAGCAGATTGATGTCCGAATGGCGGGCCGCGGTGCCGGCCAGCACCGACCCCGTGAGGTAAGGATTGAAGCGGCCCAAAAGCCGCATCACCACGCAGGCCTGGCGACGCAGCACGCGCAGCCGTTCCACCTGCTCCTCGCCCTGGTAGAGGGATTGGTGGGTGCGCAGCTCAGCCTCGATCTCGGCGTTGGTGGGCAGGTTGTGCATCTGTTCGGCGCCCAGTTGGCGCGCCGCCTTGCGTTTGGCCAGCGCAAAATCCTGGATGCCGTCCTCGGCCATGAGGCGGGCGGCGGCCTGGGCGATGCGGATGCGCATCTGCTGCCGGGAGGGGGGATGCTGACGGGCCATGGTTCAGAAAATCTGGTCCTTGACGGCTTCAGTGCTGCCGTCGCCCGCCTCACCCCAGCCGCCGGCTTCCGGCGGCAGGTTCTCCTGGTAGAACCATTCGGGAATCCCGCCCTCGCTGACCCGCCGGCCGGTGGCAGGGTCGATGCGGACGCTGACCACGCCCTCGGGTGGTGTCCATGGGACCTCCGGCACGCCCTTCAACACCTTGCCCATGTAGCTCATCCACATGGGCAGTGCCGCCTGGGCGCCGGTCTCGCTGCCGCCAAGGCTGCGCGGCTGGTCGAAGCCGATCCAGCTCACCGCCACCAGGCCATGGTTGTAACCGCAGAACCAGGCATCCACCTGATCGTTGGTGGTGCCGGTCTTGCCGGCGAGATCATTGCGCCCCAATTGCATGGCGCGGGCGGCGGTGCCCCGGCGCACCACGTCCTGCATCATGGAGGTCATGATGAAGGCATTGCGGGGATCAATCACCTGTTCCGCGTTCTCGCCGGCGCGCACGGGGTTGGCCTGGGCGAGTACCGTCCCCCGGTTGTCCAGCACCCGCTCGACGAAATAGGGCTTGATGCGATAGCCGCCGTTGGCGAAGACGGCATAGGCGGTGGCCATCTGGAATGGGGTCACCGAGCCAGCCCCCAGCGCCATGGTGAGATAGGGCGGATGCTGTTCCGCATTGAACCCGAAGCGGGTGATGTAATCCTGCGCATAACGCGTGCCGATGGCCTGCAGGATGCGGATGGAAACCAGGTTCTTGGATTTGACCAGCGCCTCCCGCATGCGCGTGGGCCCGCCATAGGTGCCATCGAAATTCTTGGGCTCCCACAGCCTGCCGCCGGTCAAGGCGGGATCGATGGAGATGGGAGCGTCGTTGATGATCGTGGCCGGGGTGAACCCTTTTTCCAGCGCCGCCGAATAGATGAAGGGCTTGAAGCTGGAGCCGGGCTGGCGCCAGGCCTGGATGGCGTGGTTGAACTTGTTACGAAAGAAATCGAAGCCGCCGACCAGCGCCCGGATGGCCCCATCCTGCGGCACCAGGGAAACCAGCGCCGCCTCCGCCTGGGGAAGCTGCAGAATCTGCCAACGTCCCTTGGCGTCCCTGCCCACCCGCACCAGGGAACCACGCACGATGGGTTTGCTGGCTTTTTCCCCCAGGGACTTCTGCGCGAAGGCGAGGGCCTCGCCGGCGAGCTCCGCCCTGCCCTGGCCCTTGATGAACACCTCCACCGCCCGCGGCTTCACGGCAAGCACCAGCGCCGGCAGGAGGCCATTACTTTCCTCCACCTCCTGCAGCAGATCCTCCAGTTCCTCATCGCCCTCGCCGGTGCGCTCGGGGAGCGTCAGCCGCCCCTCCGGCCCGCGGTAGCCGTGGCGGCGGTCGTAAGCCAAAAGCCCCTCGCGCACCGCCTGGTTGGCGGCCTCCTGATCGGCCCGGTTGAGCGTCGTCACCACCCGGAAGCCATTGCTGTAGGCGGCCTCCTGATAGCGTTCGTACATCATCTGCCGCGCCATTTCGGCGACAAAATCCGCCTTCACTTCGTACACCGCGGGCTCGTGGCGGATGGAGAGCTTCTCCGCCAGCGCCGCGCGATAGGTGGCCTCGTCGATGAAGTTGAGCTCGCGCATGCGCCGCAGCACATACCGCTGCCGCAGGCTGGCACGGGCCGGGTTGGCCACCGGGTTGTAGCGGGAGGGCGCCTTGGGCAGGCCGGCGAGCATGGCCATCTCCGCCACGCTGAGTTTGTTGAGGGGTTTGCCGAAATAGGTTTGCGCCGCGGCACTGAAGCCGTAGGCCCGTTGGCCGAGATAAATCTGGTTGATGTAGAGCTCCAGGATCTGGTCCTTGCTCAGGTTGCGCTCGATCTTGAAGGCCATCAGGGCCTCGTTGAATTTGCGGCGCAGGGTCTTTTCCGGGGTGAGGAAGAAGTTGCGCGCCACCTGCATGGTAATGGTGCTCGCCCCCTCGCGCACGCCCCGATTGAGCACATTGGCCACCGCCGCCCGCACCACGCCCATGTAGTCCACCCCCCCATGGGTGTAGAAACGTTCGTCTTCCGCCGCCAGGATGGCATGGATCATGGTTTTCGGCACTTCGCCGATTTTCACCACGGTGCGCCGCTCCTCGCCGAATTCGCCGATGAGGGCGCCATCACGGGTATAGACGCGCAGGGGAATCTTCGGTCGATAGTCGGTGAGCACGGTCAGCTCCGGCAGCGTCGGATAGACGAGCACCGCTGCGAGCACGACGAGCAGGCCGGCCAGCACGACGAAAGCGGCGACCAGCAAAAGGGGGAAGGACCACCAGCGGGAAGACATGAAAGGTTTGGGCAGGGCTTAAGGGAGGCCGACGTATTCTACACGTTCCCAGAGGAGGCACGGGTGGGGCGCCCGTGGCGGGGCCGGATGAAATTTTCTTCAGGTGGGGAAACACCCCTCAAGTCGGCGAAAATCCGGCCGTTATCCAAATGGGATGAGAGCCAAAAAATTTGCTTTACATGCTAAATGCTTGTTGCTAGGATTTAAACCAAAACTATTATAAATTTCCGTAACCAGCCCCACAAGAAAGGGATTTTGCTTTGCTATCGAACCTCCTTCCGGCCAAGTCGCCCCCGCTGATTGGCGTGGACATCAGCTCCTCGGCAGTGAAGATGGTGGAAATCGAGGAAGCGGGCAAGCACGCCTTTCGCGTCGAGCGTTACGCCATCGAGAGCCTGCCCAAGGATGCGGTGGTGGATGGCAACATCATGAACCTCGATGCGGTGGCGGACACCATCCGCCGCGCCTGGAAGAAACTGGGCAGCCGCATCAGGAACGTGGCCCTCGCCCTGCCTGCCGGCGCGGTGATCACGAAGAAGATCATCCTTCCCGCCGGCCTGCGGGAGGAGGAACTGGAAGTCCAGGTCGAGGCGGAGGCCAATCAGTACATCCCCTTTGCCCTCGATGAAGTGAATCTGGATTTCCAGGTGCTCGGCCCCGCGCCCAGTGGTCCCGAGGAGGTAGAGGTCCTCATCGCCGCCGCGCGCAAGGAAAAAGTCGAGGATCGCGTGGCCGCGGCGGAAAGTGCCGAACTCAAGGCCGTGGTCATGGACGTGGATTCCTATGCCACCCTCACCGCCTATGAGCTCATCGCGCCGCAGCTCCCCAACGGCGGACGCGGGCAGACGGTGGCCATCGTGGACATCGGCGCCGCCATGATGCACATCAACGTGGTGCACGACAACCAGCCCATCTATCTGCGGGAGCAGACCTTCGGCGGCAACCAGCTCACCCAAGAAATCCAGCGCCGTTACAGCCTTTCCGCGGAAGAGGCGGAAATGGCGAAACGCCAGGGCGGCCTGCCGGAAAACTACGAAACCGAAGTGCTGCAGCCCTTCATGGACACCCTGGCGCTGGAAGTGGCGCGCGCGCTGCAGTTTTTCTTCTCCTCCAGCCAGTTCAGCCACGTGGATCATATCCTGCTTGGCGGCGGCTGCGCCATGCTGCCAGGCCTGGATGAAATTGTCGCCACGCGCACCCAGGTGAGCACCATGATCGCCAACCCCTTCGCCAACATGGCGCTGTCCTCCCGCATCAAGCCGCGCCAGCTCACCCAGGATGCCCCCGCCCTGCTCGTCGCCGCCGGGCTCGCCATGCGGAGGTTCGATACATGATCCGCATCAACCTCCTCCCCCACCGGGAAGCAAAACGCAGGGCCCGCCAGCGGGAAATGATTGTCGTCGCCGTGGGCGTGGCCATCCTGGGCGCGCTCACCGTGTTCGCCGGCTCTCTGGTCATCGGTGGCATGATCGAACACCAGGAGGAAAACAACCGTTATCTCAAATCCGAGATCGCCAAGCTGGACAAGGACATCCAGGAAATCAAGAACCTCAAGGAAAAAACCCAGCTTCTCCTCGACCGCAAGAGAGTGGTGGAGGAACTGCAGGCCGGACGCACCACTGCCGTGCGGCTTCTCGACCAGCTCGTGCGCCAGCTGCCGCCGGGCATGTATCTGAAAGCCATCAAGCAGACCGGCAACAAGATCAACATCCAGGGCTACACCCAGTCCAATGCCCGCGTGTCCACCCTCATGCGCAACCTGGATGCCTCGCCTTGGCTGGAGAACCCGCAGCTCGTGGAAATCAAGGCGGTCACCGTCAACAACGTGCGCGCCAACGAGTTCTCCCTCGACGTCACTCTGTCCGTGCCGGCGGAAGCGAAAGCCCAGGCTGCGCAAGCCCCGGCTGCCCCAGTCAAGGATAAGCGGTCATGAGCCTGATCGACGATCTCAACAAGCTGAATCTGCGGGAAATCGGCATCTGGCCGGCCCCCTTCAAGATCGCCGCCATGGTGATCCTCTTCGCCCTCATCGTGACGGCGGGCTATTTCCTCGTCTGGCGCGACCAGTTCGACCAATTGGACCGGGCACGCCAGGAGGAACAGAAACTGCGCAACGAGTTCCTGGAGAAGAAAAAACAGGCGGTCAACCTCGACCTCTACCGCCAGCAGCTCGCGGAAATCGAGCAGGCCTTCGGCGCACTGGTGCGGCAGTTGCCCAACAAGTCCGAAATGGATGCCCTGATCACCGACATCAACCAAGCAGGCCTGGGGCGCGGCCTGGAGTTCGAACTCTTCAAGCCAGGGCAGGAAACCATCAAGGGTGAAATCGCGGAGCTGCCCATCGCCATCAAGGTGAGCGGGGACTATCACGATCTCGGACGCTTTGCCAGTGACATTGCCCAACTGCCGCGCATCGTCAATCTGCGCGACATCAACATCTATCCGGCCAAGGACGGCAAGCTGATCATGGAGGCCACTGCGGTCACCTACCGTTACCTGGACGAGGAAGAGCTCGCCGCGCAGCGCAAGGCGGCGCGGGAAGCCAAGCAAAAGGGGGGTCGGAAATGAAGCGCCTCATCGCCTTCCTTCCCCTGTTGTTCCTCGCCGCCTGCGGCGGGTCCGCAGACGATCCGCGGGAGTTCGTGAAAAACGCCGGCAAGGATTTGCGCGGCAAGGTGCCTCCCCTGCCCGAGGTGAAGCCCTTCGAGCCTTTCACCTACGAGGCCACCGACCTGCCCGATCCTTTCAAGCCGCGCAAACTGGAGCCGCCCAAGGGGGGCGGCGGTCTCACACCGGATTTCAACCGGCCCAAGGAAGCCCTGGAAAACTACCCCCTGGAAAGCCTGAAGATGGTGGGCACCTTAAGCCAGGGCAAGACCACCTACGCCATCATCAAAACGCCGGACAACAGCCTCTACCGCGTCAAGCCCGGTAACCACATGGGACAGAACTTCGGCATCATCACCCAGGTTACCGAGAACGAGGTGAAACTCACCGAAATCGTCCAGGACAGCGCAGGCGACTGGATCGAGCGCGCCGCCTCCCTCACCCTCAGCGAAGAGACGGCGCCGGCGAAGAAATAGCCCGCAACAAACCCCGGAACGAGACCCCATGAGGTGTGCACCATGAGCAAACGGATTCTCCTCTCCCTCAAGCATATCGCGGCTCTCTGCCTTTGCCTGCTGGTCTTTCCGGCCGCCGCACAGGAGGCCGATGAAGCCACGGCCAACAGCATCACCGGCATCGACTACACCGTGTTGCAGGGGGGCAGACTGCTCCTCAAGGTGAACTTCAAGGAGCCCCTCGCCAACCCGCCGGCGGGCTTCACTCTGAACAACCCGCCCCGGGTCGCCCTGGATTTTCCGGACACCGCCAATGCCCTGGGCAAAAGCACCATCAACGTGGGCGAGGGCGCGCTGCGCAGCGTGAACGTCGTGCAGTCCGGCAAAAAGACGCGGCTGGTGCTGAATCTTTCCCGCAACACGCCCTATGACACCACCATCGAGGGCAAGACCCTGGTCATCGCCCTGCAGGGGGTGGGCCCCTCCGCCACCGTGGCGGCGCGCACCACCCATTTTGCCGAGGACCGCGGCGGCAGCCCCCACAGCGTGCGCGACGTGGACTTCCGCCGCGGCCGCAATGGCGAAGGCCGGGTGGTCATTGATCTTTCCGATGCCAACGTGGGCATCGACATCCGCCAACAGGGCAAGAACCTCGTCATCGACCTCCTCAACACCACGGTGCCGAAGAACCTGGAGCGGCGCATGGATGTCACGGACTTCGGCACCCCGGTGCTCACCGTGGATACTTTCCAGCAGGGCAGCACGGCGCGCATCGTCGTCGAACCCAAGGGGGAATGGGAGCATTCCGCCTACCAGACTGACCGCCAATTCATCGTCGACATCAAACCGGTCCAGGAGGATCCGGCGCGCCTGGTGCGGGGCAAGCGCTACACCGGGGAGAAGCTCTCCCTCAACTTCCAGAACGTGGAAGTGCGCGCCGTTTTGCAGGTCATCGCCGATTTCACCGGCCTCAACATCATCACCAGCGATACCGTCACCGGCAACCTCACCCTGCGACTCAAGGATGTGCCCTGGGATCAAGCCCTGGACATCATCCTGCAAAGCCGGGGGCTCGCCATGCGCAAGAATGGCAACGTGATCTGGATCGCCCCTGCCGATGAGCTCGCCACCAAGGAGAAGCTGGAGCTGGAGGCCAAACAGCAGATCCTCGATCTGGAGCCGCTGCACACCGAAACCTTCCACCTGCGCTTCCAGCGGGCGGAGAATTTCGTCAAGGTGCTCACCGACGAAAAGCAGCGCATCCTGTCCAAACGGGGCAGCGCGGTGATCGACCCGCGCACCAACACCCTCTTCATCCAGGACACGCCCACCAAGATGGAGGAAATCCGCCGCCTCATCGAACAGGTGGACGTGCCGGTGAAACAGGTCATGATCGAGTCGCGCATCGTCGAGGCCCAGGACAGTTTCGTGAAGAACCTGGGGGCACGGCTGGGTATCCATGATCAGACGGGTCAGGGCTGGCCCGTCTCCAGCGGTGGCAAAACGCGGCTGACCCCGGGCGGGAGCTTCGAGGACACCGGCTACCATACGGGTCAGATCACCGATGCCCCCACGGTACCCCAGTTCCTCAACGTGAACCTCGCTGCCCCCAAGGTGGCGGGCTTCAATCCGGGCAGTATCGCTATCACCCTCTTCCGTTCCGGGGTGGCGCGCTTCCTCAACCTGGAGCTCACCGCGCTGCAGTCCGACGGCCGCGGCAAGATCATTTCCAATCCCCGTGTGGTCACCGCCGACCAGGTGGAGGCCACCATCGAACAGGGTACGGAAATCGCCTACCAGCAGGCCACCAGCAGCGGTGCGACAGCGGTGCAGTTCAAGAAGGCCGTCCTGTCGCTCAAGGTGAAACCCCAGATCACGCCCGATGACAACGTGATCATGGACATCAAGGTCAACAAGGACTCTCCCAATTTCGACCGCATCGTGGCCGGCGTGCCGCCCATCGACACCAAACAGATTAGCACCCAGGTGCTGGTGGAAAACGGGGGCACCGTGGCCATCGGGGGCATCTACACCCAAGACGAATCGGAACGGGTGTCCAAGGTGCCCTTCTTCGGCGACATTCCAGTACTGGGGCATCTCTTCCGCAACACCAGCAAACAGGACAACAAGACCGAGCTGCTCATC
Organism: Burkholderiales bacterium; assembly: GCA_023511995.1. NCBI lineage: Bacteria > Pseudomonadati > Pseudomonadota > Betaproteobacteria > Burkholderiales > Burkholderiales bacterium. Next base: position 62,230 of record JAIMAL010000013.1, on the reverse strand, counting down.
TTCGTCACCCCCCGCATCCTCAAGGAAAGCCTGAATCTGCGCTGAAGCGGAAGCCGGTGTGGCCGCCGGCTTCCCCGGCTACCGCTTTAAGCCGCCTCCCGGCTCCACCGAAAAGGCAGGGGCGAGCGCGTCGCCCCCTTTTCTGATTCCTGAATCCTGATCCCTGACCCCTGAGCCCTGCCGCCCGATTTCCGCTAGAATGCCCGTCATGTTTCAAACCGGTGGAAAAATGACGGGGAATGTGTTTCTCGTGGGCCTGATGGGTGCCGGCAAGACGACGGTGGGTCGTCTTCTCGCCCGCCGCCTCCACAAAACCTTCATCGATGCCGATCACGAACTGGAAGCCCGCACCGGTGTGAGCATTCCGCTGATTTTCGAACTGGAGGGGGAGGCGGGCTTTCGCGACAGGGAGGCGAAGCTTCTGGCCGAACTGGTCACCCGCGACAACATCGTCCTTGCCACCGGGGGCGGGGCAGTGCTGCGTCCGGAAAACCGGGCCGCCCTCGCCCGCCATGGCATCGTCGTCTATCTCGATGCCAGTGTGGACGATCTGGTGCAGCGCACCCGCCACGACCGGAATCGACCACTGCTGCAAACCCATGACCCCCGTCTGAAGCTCGAGGAACTCCACCGGCAGCGGGACCCCCTCTACCGGGAGATTGCCGACATCATCGTCACCTCCGGTCGCCAAAGCGTGCACCAGGTGGTGCGGGAAATCGAAGACCGGCTCGCCGCCTTCACCGCGTCAGCCGGCAAGGCCAGCCATGCAAACCCTCACCGTTGAACTTGGCGAGCGCAGCTATCCCATCCACGTGGGTAGCCGCCTTTTACGCGAGGCGAGCCTGATCCTGCCCCATCTTGCGCTGCCCCGTGTGGCGGTGGTGACCAACACCACCGTCGGTCCTCTCTGGCTTGACACCCTGCGCGACACCCTCACGGGGGCGGGGGTGGAGGTGCTCCCCATCGTGCTGCCGGATGGAGAGCAATACAAAAACATGGAAACCCTGGGCCGCATCTACGATGCGCTGCTGGGTGCCCGCATGGAGCGCAAAAGCACGCTGATCGCCCTGGGGGGCGGCGTCATCGGTGATCTCACGGGCTTTGCCGCGGCCACTTATTTGCGCGGCGTGCCCTTCATCCAGGTGCCGACGACGCTGCTTGCCCAGGTGGATTCCTCGGTGGGTGGCAAGACCGGCATCAACCATCCCCTGGGCAAAAACATGATCGGTGCCTTTTATCAGCCGCGGCTGGTGCTCGCCGACACCGACACCCTTTCCACCCTCCCCGACCGGGAGCTCTCCGCCGGACTCGCCGAGGTCATCAAATACGGGTTGATCCGCGACGGGGAGTTTTTCGCCTGGCTGGAGGCTAACATGGAGCGGCTCCTTGCCCGCGATGCCGAGGCACTCACCTTCGCCATCCTGCGCTCTTGTCGCAACAAGGCGGAAGTGGTCGCCGCGGACGAGCGGGAAGGGGGACTTAGGGCCATCCTCAACCTCGGCCACACCTTTGGCCATGCCATCGAGGCGGGCCTCGGTTTCGGTGTCTGGCTCCATGGCGAGGCGGTGGCGGCGGGCATGGTGCTGGCGGCGGATTTGTCCATGCGCCTTGGCTGGCTTGCGGAAAGCGACGTGGAAAGGGTGCGGGGCTTGGTGCGACGGGCCCGGCTGCCGGACCAGGCGCCCGATCTGGGCTTCGACCGTTACCTCGACCTCATGGGGCTGGACAAGAAAGTCGAAGGCGGGCGCATCCGTTTCGTTCTCCTGCGCCGGCTGGGCGAGGCCGTGGTGACCGCGGATGTGCCCGAGGCGCTGTTGCGGCAAACCCTGACCACGCATGTCGCTGCCGTCTGACCGCGAGCACAGGGCGCCCTACGCCGCGCATCCGGAAAAAAGCCGCGGCCGGCGCCATCGTGAGCCGCCCCCGGTGGGCCGCACCGAGTTCCAGCGGGACCGGGACCGCATCATCCATTCCACCGCCTTCCGCCGCCTGGAATACAAAACCCAGGTCTTCGTCAACCACGAGGGGGATCTCTTCCGCACCCGCCTCACCCACAGCCTGGAGGTGGCCCAGATCGGCCGGGCCATCGCCCGCAGCCTGCGCCTGGACGAGGACCTGGTGGAGGCCATTGCCCTCGCCCATGACCTGGGGCATACGCCCTTCGGCCATACCGGCCAGGATGCCCTCAACGCCTGCATGCGGGATTTTGGCGGCTTCGAGCACAACCTGCAGTCGCTGCGGGTGGTGGACGTGCTGGAAGAACGCTACGCGGAATTCGACGGCCTCAATCTCACCTTCGAGACGCGGGAAGGCATCCTCAAACACTGCTCGCCGGCCAAGGCGCGGGAGCTGGGGGAATTGGGGGAGCGTTTCCTCAACAACCGCCAGCCTTCGCTGGAAGCCCAGGTGGCGAACCTTGCCGATGAAATCGCCTACAACAACCACGATGTGGACGACGGGCTGCGATCCGGTCTCATCACCCTGGAACAGCTTGCGGAAGTCACGGTCTTCGCCCGCCATCTCGACGAGGTGAAACGCCTCTATCCTTCACTGGCCGGCCGGCGCGTCATCCACGAGACGGTGCGCCGCATGATCAACACCCTGATCCTCGATCTGGTGGAAAACAGCAGCCGCAACATCGCCGAGGCGCGCCCCGATTCCATCGAGGCCGTGCGTGCCCTGCCGCCCCTGATCGGTTTCTCGCCACGCATCCGCGCCGAGCAGCAGGAACTCAAACAGTTCCTGCGCACCCATCTCTACCAGCACTATCGCGTCAACCGCATGAGTAGCAAGGCGCGCCGCATCATCCGGTCCCTTTTCGAGGCCTTCATGGAGGATCCGCGGCTTTTGCCCCCCGAGTATCAGCGCAAGGCGCGTGCCGACAAGGCGCGCACCATTGCCGATTACATCGCCGGCATGACCGACCGTTACGCGATCAAGGAATATCACCGCCTCTTCTCCGTGGAGGCCCTGTGAATCTCGCCACCACCGAACTCAAGGCGCTGCTTTCCACCCATGCCTTCGAGCAGGACATCCCCCCCAGTATCGCCGACGGACTGGCCGCCCTGCTCGCCCAGGACCGGCAGATCGTGGTGGTCACGGGCAAGTGGGATGGGCGCATGAGCGGTTTCCTGGCGGATCTCTGCCACGGCATCAGCAAACGCTCCACCCTGCTGCGCATCAAGTCGCCCCTCGATCCCGAGGCCTTTTACGCATCGCTCGCCGCCCAGCTCCATCTGCCGGCGAAGGGCGCCCTGCCCGTGGCGGCGCGGGTGGGTGAGCGCCTGCTGCTACCCGCACCCAAGGGGCGCTTCGTGCTGCTGTGCGAAGCGGCCGACGCCTACGAGGATGCCACGCTGGAAGCCATTCGCCAGATCAGCAACTATCCGGTGGGCATCGTTCTCGCCGGCACGCCGCGGCTTTTGCGCCGGCTTGCCGCCCGCCGGCTTGCCGCCCTGCGCCAGCGTGTCACCCATCAGCTCGCATTGAGCCGCCGCGGCTTTTTCGCCAATCCCTTCTGGCCGACGGTGACTCTCCTCGTGCTGGGGGGTGGCGGGCTCATCTATTATTGGCTGCGGGGCGAACCCGTCACCGTGCCCCCCGCGGAGAGCCCGCCTGCGCCCATCGTCCACCGCGCCCCCGCCCCACCCCCGGCGCCCGCGGTAGAGCAGGGTGAAGATGAGGCGCTTGCCCTGCGGCTCGAGCGGGAACTTACGCCGCGCTAGCCTCACATGAGGACGATGTCGTACTGCTCCTGGGTGTACTGGTTCTCCACCTGGAGGGAAATGGGCTTGCCGATGAAGTCGGCAAGTTGGGCCAAGCTTTGCGATTCCTCGTCGAGGAAAAGATCGATCACCGCCTGGGAGGCGAGGATGCGGAACTCCCGCGCGTTGTACTGCCGCGCCTCGCGCAGCAGCTCCCGCAGGATTTCGTAGCAGACGGTCTGCGCCGTCTTCAACTCGCCCCGCCCCTGGCAGACGGGACAGGGTTCGCACAACACATGGGCGAGGCTTTCCCGCGTACGCTTGCGGGTCATCTCCACCAGACCCAGGGCGGTGAAACCGTTCACCGTCATGCGGGTACGGTCGCGCGCCAGGGCCTTGCGGAATTCCTCCAGCACCGCCGCCTTGTGGTCCGCATTGTCCATGTCGATGAAATCGATGATGATGATGCCGCCCAGATTGCGCAGGCGCAGTTGACGGGCGATGGCATGGGCCGCTTCCAGGTTGGTCTTGAAGATGGTGTCGTCGAAGCTGCGCCCGCCGACGAAGGCCCCCGTGTTGACATCGATGGTGGTGAGCGCTTCCGTCTGGTCGATGATGAGATAACCGCCGGACTTGAGCTCCACCTTTCTGGACAGGGCCTTTTCGATCTCCGCCTCCACCTGGTAGAGATCGAACAGCGGCCGCTCGCCCTGGTAATGCTCGATGCGGGGCAGGACATTGGCCACATAGGCGGCGGCAAAGTTTTGCATGCGGTTGAAGGTCTCCCGCGAATCCACCAGGATGCGTGCCGTCTCATCATGGACGAAATCCCGCAGCACCCGAAGCGGCAGGTCGAGCTCCTGATAGAGCAGGGTTTGCGGCGCGGCGGTGCGCGCCTTTTCCTCGATGTTCTCCCATATGCGGCGCAGATACTCGAGGTCGGCGACCAGCTCGGCATCGGTGGCGGTCTCCGCACTGGTGCGCACGATGAAGCCGCCGCGCAAATCCGGCGGCAGCAGTTGCTGCAGCTTTCCCCGCAGAAGCTCCCGCTCCTGCTCATCCTCGATGCGCTGGGAAATGCCAATGTGGCTTTCCTGCGGCAGATAGACGAGGAGCCGGCCGGCAATGCTCACCTGGGTGGACAGCCGCGCCCCTTTGGTGCCGATGGGGTCCTTGATCACCTGCACCAGCAGCGTCTGCCCTTCATGCAGGATTTTTTCGATGGCGCGCCCCTCCCGCGGCGTCTCATGCCAGATGTCGGCCACATGCAGGAAAGCCGCCCGCTCAAGGCCAATGTCCACGAAGGCCGACTGCATGCCCGGCAGCACCCGTGCCACGCGACCCTGGTAGATGTTCCCCACCAGGCCACGGCTCAAGGCACGCTCGATATGCAATTCCTGCACCACGCCCTGCTGCATGACCGCCACCCGGGTCTCCTGGGGCGTGACGTTGATGAGGATTTCCTCGTTCATGGAATCACGATGCCGAATTTGCGCAAAAGCCGGGCCGTCTCAAAGAGGGGCAGGCCCATCACCCCGCTGTAGCTTCCCTCGATGCGCCGCACGAAAACGGCGGCAAGCCCCTGGATGGCGTACGCCCCCGCCTTGTCCATGGGCTCACCGGTTTTCACATAGGCCTCGATTTCCGCCGCCGAAAGTCGCCGGAACACCACGCAGGTGGCTGAGACCGCAACCTGCAGTTTACCCTCAAACGCCACCGCCACTGCAGTGAGCACCCGATGCTGCCGTCCCGACAAGAGCGCCAGCATCGCCGCGGCTTCCGCGGGATCGCGGGGTTTGCCGAGGATGCGGCCCTGGTGCACCACCACGGTGTCGGCGCCCAGCACCGGCAGCCCCGGCAGGCCCCGCTGCCGCACCTGCTGCTCCCCCAAGGTGGCTTTCAGGCGCGCAAGCCGCCGCACATGGGCTTCCGGCGTCTCTTCGGGTTGTGGCGTTTCATCCACGTCCGCCACCAGCACCCGGTGGGCAAGGCCCAGCTGTTTGAGGAGGGCGCGCCGCCGCGGCGAACGGGAAGCGAGATAGAGCACGGGGGTCAAGGGTGTGTTCATCGCCTGGCAAGTTCCGCCAGCTGCCGGTCGTGCAGCCGGGAGATGAGAAGGAGGGCGCTTGCCGCGCCGATGAGTGCCCAGGCCATGTCGGACTGGGTATCCCAGGGGTCCCCCTGGGTGGCGAGAAAAGCCACCGCCGCCTCCCCGGAGGCGACCGCCACCGCCCATTCGATGAGCTCGTAGCTGGCGCTCAGGGCAAGGCAGAAGGAGATCACCACAAAAGCAAGCCAGCCGCGGCGGCAGAGTACCTTAAGGCGCAGGAGGATCTCGCGCGCCAGGATGGCGGGCACGAAGCCCTGGGCGAAATGGCCCACTTTGTCATAGTTGTTGCGCTGCCAGTGAAAGACTTCCCGCAGCGTGTCGAACAGGGGCACCTCGGCATAGGTGTAATGGGCGCCCACGAGCAGGATGCTGGCATGCAGCCAGATCAGGACATAGGCCAGCGGCGTCAGGGGGAAACGCCGCCGTGTGGCCGCAAGCAGGGGCAGCGCCACAAGCGCCGGCAGGGCCTCCAGGAACCAGGTGAAGGCATCCTTGGGCGCGTGGGCCGACCACAGGAGCACCGCCAGATAAGCCGTCACCCACAGCGCACCCATGGCTTAAGCCCGATGGTAGGGATGTCCCTGGCAAATGCTGAGGGCCCGGTAGAGTTGTTCCGCGAGGAGCACGCGCACCAGGCCATGGGGCAGGGTGAGGGGTGAAAGGGACCAGACGAAATCCGCCTGCTCCCGCAGGCTCGCCGCCAATCCATCGGCACCGCCGATGATGAACGCCACATCGCGCCCGCCGGCAAGCCATGCCCTCATTCGTTGCGCCAGCGCCATGCTGGTGAGACTGCTGCCCCGCTCATCCAACACCACGCGCAGCGCGCCCCGGGGCAGGGCGGCGAGGATGCGGGAGGCTTCCGCCTGCCGCACCTGCTCTGGCGTGCGGCTGTCCTCCCGTTTTTCCGCGCGGATTTCGATGAGTTCGAGCCGCACTTCCCGGGGCATACGCCGCGCATATTCGGCAAAGCCCTCCTCCACCCACTGCGGGTGGCGGGTGCCGACGGCAACAATGACAAGCCGCATGCGTCCTCAAGGGGCGTGGCCGCGTATCCGGTTGACGGACTCACCCCACAGCTCCTCCAGATTGTAGTAGGCACGCACCGCGGGGTGCATGATGTGCACGATGACGCTGCCGAGGTCCACCAGAATCCACTCGCCAACCTCTTCGCCTTCCACACCCAGGACCCGCCCGCCGGCAGCCTTCGTCTTCTCCACCACGTTGCGCGCCAGCGCCTTGGTTTGCCGGGCGGACTCGCCGCTGGCCACCACCATGAAATCGGCCAGGGAGGTGAGCTTTCTCACATCCATGACGACGATGTCTTTAGCCTTGATGTCCTCCAGGGCGGCGACGGCCACCTGGCGCAGGGTGTCGGCGTTGGGTTCAGTCATAGAGTCGGTGTCGTCCAATGTAAGCCAGCACGCTGTCCGGCAACAGATAACGGGGATCGCGCCCCGCGGCGAGATCGGCGCGAATGCGGCTTGCGGAAATGTCGAGGGCGGTGATGGTCTGCACATGGATGCGGCCGGCGGGCTCCCTAAGCAGGACCGCCGGGTCGGTGATCTGCCGCGCCGAAAATTGCGCAGCAAGATCCGGCGCAAGCGCCGCCCCCACCGACGAGCAGCCCGGACGCTGCGCCACCACCACGTGGGCAAGGCCGAAGAGTTCCTGCCAGCGATGCCAGGTGTGAAGCCCCTGGAAGGCATCCGCCCCCAACAACAGGCAAACGGGGCGCTCGAAGCCCAGCTCGCGGCGCAGGGCGGTGAGCGTCTCCACGGTATAGCCGGGACTGTCGGCCACCACTTCCCGCTCATCCACCCGGAACAGGGGATTGTCGCTCACGGCGAGCCGCACCATTGCCAGACGGTGGCTCGCCGCGGCGCGGGGTGCGCTGCGGTGCCAGGGACGGCCCGCAGGGATGAAGCGCACCTCGGTCAGCCCCACCTGCTGCGCCACCTCCAGCGCCAAGCGCAGATGCCCGTAATGGATGGGATCGAAGGTTCCGCCCAGTACCCCCAGGGCAGCCGCCCCTGTGGCCATCAGGTCCTCACCTGACCATCGCCCAGGACCACGAACTTCTGGCAGGTGAGCCCTTCCAGCCCCACCGGGCCGCGGGCGTGGATTTTGTCGGTGGAGATGCCGATTTCCGCACCGAGCCCGTATTCGAAGCCATCGGCGAAACGGGTGGAGGCGTTGACCATCACCGAACTGGAATCCACTTCCCGCAGGAAGCGCCGCGCGCGGGTGTAGTCCTCGGTGACGATGGCATCCGTGTGTTGGGAGCCATAGGTGTGGATGTGCTCGATGGCGGCATCGAGGTCCCGCACCACGCGGATGGAAATGATGGGCGCGAGGTATTCCGTGCTCCAGTCCTCTTCGCTTGCGGGCTTCATGTCGGGCACGATGGCACGCGCCTGCCCGCAGCCCCGCATCTCCACGCCCTTCTCCCGGTAGATGTGGGCGATGCGCGGCAGAAATTCCCGCGCCACGCCTTCCGCCACCAGCAGGGTCTCCATGGTGTTGCAGGTGCCGTAGCGGCTGGTCTTGGCGTTGTCGGCGATGCGTACGGCTTTGTCGAGATCGGCTGCATCATCCACGTACACATGGCAGACCCCGTGTAGATGCTTGATGACGGGAATGCGCGCCTCGTTGGTGACGCGTTCGATGAGACCCTTGCCGCCGCGGGGAACGATGACGTCCACGTATTCCTTCATGGTAATGAGTTCCCCGACGGCGGCGCGGTCCGGGGTTTCCACCACCTGCACGGCAGTCTCCGGCAGGCCGGCGGCGGCAAGCCCCTCCCGCACGCAGGCGGCGATGGCCTGATTGGAGTGAATCGCCTCCGAGCCGCCACGCAGGATGGCGGCATTGCCGCTCTTCAGACACAGGCCGGCGGCATCCGCGGTGACGTTGGGGCGGGCCTCGTAGATGATGCCGATCACCCCCAGGGGCACGCGCATGCGGCCCACCTGGATGCCGGAGGGGCGATAGTTGAGATCGGTGATGCTGCCCACGGGATCAGGCAGGGCAGCGATCTGGCGCAGACCCTCCGCCATGGCCGCCACCGTCTTGCCGGTGAGCTGCAGACGGTCAAGGAGGGCGGCATCGAGACCCGCCGCGCGCGCCGCCTCCATATCGCGCGCATTGGCGGCAAGGAGATGCTCCGCATCCCGTTCGATGGCCTCCGCCATGGCAAGGAGCGCCTGGTTCTTGGCGCGGGTCTCGGCACGGGCCATGGCGCGGGAAGCGGCCCGCGCCTGCTGCCCAAGCCTTCTCATGTATGCTTTGACATCCATAACACGCTCTCAAGTCCTTCCTGCAAGGGAAAAAAGCCCGGGTGATGACCGCATTCCTCCACGCGACGCACGCCTGTGCCCCGCCGCTTTCCGCCTGGCATAAAGAGGCGTCCTGATCCCTTCCCCTTGAGGCGGGACGTGGTTCCGTCTCCCCTTCAGGGATGGGGCTTGGCGAAGGCCGGGCGCAAGGAGACGGGGTGGGCCTGCGCCACCCGCAGGCAGAGCTCCCGCAATTCGTCCCACACATCCCCCAAGGCCAACCCTTTGCTCATTCTATCAACTTCCGCCGCGTGCCTGAGGGCGGCGGCGAGCCCGTCGAAGGAAAGATGGGGCAACAGGCGCCGGGCAAGCTGCTGGCGCTCGCCCCAGAACCCCCCTTCCCGCAGCGCGGTGGCCATGTCCGCGCCCCGGTCCAGGGCGGCGCGGGCGCGGGCGAGAGCGCGGATCACCCAGGCCAGCACGCCCAGAATCTGCACCGGTTTCTCCCCCGCCGCCGCCAGCCCGTCCAGGATGCGGACAAGGCGCGCCACATCCCGCGCCAGCATGGCCTCGGCAAGCTGGAAGACATCGAAACGGGACACATCCAGCACCGCCTCCGCCACCTGCTCGAGGGTCAGTCTTCCCGGCGGATGGAGCAGGCCCAGCTTCTGCACCTCCTGATGGGCGGCGAGGAGATTGCCCTCCACCTGTTGCGCGAGGAACAGCAGGGTCTCCTCATCGGCACTCTGCCCCTGGCGGGCAAGCCTTTCCTTGAGCCAGGCCGGCAAAGCCTTCACCGGCACCGGTTCGATTTCCACCACACAGCCCACCGCCGCCAGGGCCTGGTACCAGGCGGCCTGGGTGGCCCGTTTGTCGAGGCGGGGCAGGGTGATGAGGGTGAGGGTGTCGGGGGGAAGCCGGGCGGCGTAGGCTTCCAGGGCCGCCGCGCCCTCCGCCCCGGGCTTGCCGCCGGGCATGCGCAACTCGATGAGTCGCCGGCTGCTGAAGAGGGAAGGGCTCCCCCCCAGGGCGGCAAGTTCCCCGAAGCGGAACCCCGCCTCCACGGTGAGTACTTCCCGTTCGGTGTAACCTTCGGCGCGGGCGGCGGCGCGGATGGCCGCCACCGCCTCCTCGATGAGCAGCACCTCATCGCCGCTGACGAGGTAGAGGGGGGCAAGCCTGCGCGCAAGCTGCGCGCCCAAGTCGGCCAACCCCACCCGCATGGTCAACCCGCCGGCCGCATCGCCGCCAGCCGCCGGACGATCTGCTGCACGGCATCGCTTTGCATGTCGCGGAAGAGCAGGGCCTCCTCCGCCTCCTTGGCCAGGGCCTTGGAGGCATCAAAGGTGAGCTCGCGCCTGAGCTCGATGGAACTTGGCGGCAGCAATTCCCGGCCCGCCGCGTCGCGCACACGGAAACTCACGCGGTAGAGCAACCGGTATTCGCTGACGCGGCCGGCGCCACTCAAGCTCAGAATCTGCTTTTCCCGCTGCTGGGAAAGAATCTGCAGCACGGCCTGCGCCTGCGCCGGATCCTCCACCACCCGTGTTTGCGTGGTGCGCACCGCCCGCGCGAGCTCCACCCCCATTTCCGGGCCGGCGTTCTCGATGTAGAGGGTGGTGAAGGGCAGACTCAGGGCGCCGCGCAACTGGAAGCCACAGGCGGAGAGGGTGAGGAGGAGGGCAAGCCAGATCAGGCGCATCGTCAGCCCGCCACGATGTTCACCAGCCGGCCGGGCACGACGACGATGCGGCGGATGCTCTGGCCGGCGATGAATTTCTGCACGTTGGGGTTGCTGCGCGCCAGGCTTTCGATGGTCTGCCGGTCCGCATCCCGGGGCACGCGCACCGCGCCACGCACCTTGCCGTTGACCTGCACCACCAGCTCGATCTCCTCCTCCACGAGCGCAGTGGCATCGACTTCCGGCCAGCGCGCATCGGTGAGGGTGGCCCCCGGCTTCAGGGCGCGGTAGAGGGCCTCGCAAATGTGGGGCACGATGGGATAGAGCATGTGGGCGATGAGTTCCAGCGCCTCCTGCATCACCGCCCGCGCCGGGGCCGAGGTGTCGGTGAGCCTGCCCAGCGCATTGGTGAGTTCCATCACCGCGGCGATGGCGGTGTTGAAGGTCTTGCGGCGGCCAATGTCATCCGTCACCTTCTTCAGCGTCCCATGCACTTCGCGGCGCAGCGCGCGCAGTTCGGGCGAAAGCTCGCCCCCCGCGTAGGGGGCGACGACACCCTTTTCCACGTGGGCATGGGTGAGCTTCCACAGCCGGTTGAGGAAGCGCCAGGCGCCTTCCACCCCGGCATCGGACCACTCCAGCGTATTCTCCGGCGGTGCGGCAAACATCATGAAAAGCCGCGCCGTATCCGCTCCGTAACGTTCGATGAGGGCTTGCGGGTCAACCCCGTTTTTCTTCGATTTGGACATGGTGCCGATACCACCGTATTCCACCGGCTGGCCATCGGCCCGCAACACGCCGCCGGTAATGGCGCCTTTTTCGTCGCGACGCACCTCCACCTCTTCCGGCGCGAAATAGGTGATGCCCCCCTTCTCGCCGCGGCGGAAGAAAATGTGGTTGAGCACCATGCCCTGGGTGAGCAGGTTGGCGAAGGGCTCATCGATGCGGATGAGTCCGAGATCCCGCATCACCCGCGTCCAGAAACGCGAATAGAGGAGATGCAGGATGGCATGCTCAATGCCGCCGATGTACTGATCCACGGGCATCCAGTAATCCACCCGCGCATCCACCATGCTCTCGGCATCGGGGCTGCAATAGCGCAGGAAATACCAGGAGGAATCGACGAAGGTGTCCATGGTATCCGTCTCCCGCCGCGCCGGCTGGCCGCAGCGGGGACAGGTGCAGCGGAGGAAGGCTTCACATTTGGCCAAGGGGTTGCCGGAGCCGTCGGGTACGAGGTCTTCCGGCAACACCACGGGCAACTGCTCGTCAGGCACGGGCACCTGGCCGCAGTGGGGGCAATGGATGATGGGGATGGGCGTGCCCCAGTAGCGCTGGCGGGAAATCGCCCAGTCGCGCAGGCGCCAAGTGACCTTCTTCTCGCCGAGGCCCTTGGCGGCAAGATCCGCGGCGATGGCCTCCACCGCTTCCTCGAAATTGAGGCCATCGTATTTGCCCGAATTGATGCACACCCCATACTCGGCGTAGGCCTCCCGCCACGGGGCGGGCGTGGTGTCGCCAGCGGAGGTGCGGATCACCGGTTTGACCGGCAGCCCGTATTTGTGGGCGAAGGCGAAGTCCCGCTCGTCGTGGGCGGGTACGGCCATCACCGCACCTTCGCCGTAGCCCATCAGGACATAATTGGCCACCCACACGGGCAGGGCCTCCCCGGTGAGCGGATGGGTCACGAAAAGCCCCGTGGGCATGCCCTTTTTTTCCTGGGTGGCAATTTCCGCTTCGGTGACGCCGCCCTTGCGGCATTCCTCGAGGAAGGCGGCAAGCTCGGGATGGTGCCGCGCCGCATGGAGCGCCAGGGGATGCTCCGCCGCCACCGCGACATAGGTGGCGCCCATGAGGGTGTCGGCGCGCGTGGTGAAGACCCAGAGGATGCCGGAAGTGCCATCGTCAAGGCGGTAGGGGAAACCCACCCGCACGCCATGGCTCTTGCCAATCCAGTTTTTCTGCATCAGCTTGACCTGCTCCGGCCAGCCGGGCAGCGCATCGAGGCCGGCGAGCAATTCCTCCGCGTAGCGAGTGATGGCCAGGTAATACATGGGGATTTCCCGCTTTTCCACCACCGCGCCGGTGCGCCAGCCCCGGCCTTCGATCACCTGCTCGTTGGCCAGCACCGTCTGGTCCACCGGGTCCCAGTTGACCACACCGGTTTTCTGGTAGGCGATGCCCTTTTCCAGCATGCGCAGGAAGAGCCACTGGTTCCAGCGGTAATAGTCGGGACGGCAGGTGGTGACCTCCCGCGTCCAGTCGATGGCAAAGCCCAGCCGCTTCAGCTGGCCCTTCATGTAGGCGATGTTGTCATAGGTCCAGCGGGCAGGCGCCACGCCGCTGGCCATGGCGGCGTTTTCCGCCGGCAGCCCGAAGGCATCCCAGCCCATGGGCTGCAGCACGTTATAGCCCCGCATGCGGTGGAAGCGGGCGAGCACATCACCGATGGTGTAGTTGCGCACATGGCCCATGTGCAGCTTGCCCGAAGGGTAGGGGAACATGGACAGGCAGTAGTACTTGGGCCTGGCCGGGTCCTCGCGGGCGACGAAGGCCCCCGCGGCCTCCCATTCCGCCTGCAGTTGAGTTTCGATTTCGTGGGGGGAATAATGGGGCTGCATCTTTCTTAAGCGACAGAGAAAACGGGATTATAGGCCATGACCACGCAAGCGCTGCAGAATCTGGAGAAAATGCTGGCGAGCGGCAAGGACAACGCGCTTTTGCGTTTCGGCCTGGGCAACGAATACCTCAAGCTGGGGGAAGCGGAAAAAGCCATCGCCCATCTTCAGGCGGCACTTGCCTTCGATGCCGCTTACTCCGCGGCCTGGAAGCTCTTGGGGCGGGCACTCACCGAAGCGGGACGGCTTGAGGAAGCCCTCAGCGCCTACCGGCAGGGCATCAGCGCGGCCGAGCGCAAAGGGGACAAACAGGCCGCCCGGGAAATGACCGTCTTCGCCCGCCGCCTGGAAAAACGCCTGGGCCGCTGACCCGGCAGGTGCGGCCACCCCACCGCAAGCGGCTTTCAGCCACATCAAAACGGCGCCCCGGCGTGGGTCCGCAGGCGCGCCGGAAACAAAAACGCCGGGGTGAGAAGCCCCGGCGTTGTACCACGGGAAGCTCCGCCTCAAACCATGTCTTTGAGGGATTTCAGGGCCTGCACCTTGACGACTTTCCGCGCCGGTTTGGCCTTGATCATGATTTCTTCCTTGGTGAAGGGATTGATGCCCTTGCGCGCCTTGGTGGCGGGCTTCACCACCACCTTCGCCTTGACGAAGCCCGGGATCACGAACACACCGCCCTTTTTCAGGGCCTTGCCCGCCATGTTCTGTAGCGCGGTGAGCGCGGCGGCGGCCTGCTTCTTGGTGATGCCTGCCTCCTCGGCCATCTGGGCGACGATTTCGGTCTTGGTGGGTGCTTTTGCAGTTGCAGCGGCCTTGGCCATAGTCTCTCCTTTGGGTTGAGGAAAAAAACGCTGCGCCAATGCTAGCACAGCGGATTGGGGAGACAAGGCCCCACCGCGGAAAAATTGGCCTTTTGCATGAGCCCGGCAAACGGCGGGAAGCGCCCGCCTGCATCTTTCATGCCAGCAACAACGGCGCCTCGCCCCTTGAAGCACTTGCCCGGATGTCCCGCGATGGGGTCACGCACCGGTCCTGCTTGGCCGTCTCGAGGTGAGGATTGCTGAGTGCGGGGCTCCGGCTCGAGACAGCGTTCTCCACGAGGGCGGTTGCCAGGCCGCTTTGACCCCCACGGCTCACCTTCGCGAGCAAGGCAACAGGCCGGGGCAGGTTTGGAATTGGTGGAGCGGAGGAGGATCGAACTCCCGACCTTCGCATTGCGAACGCGACGCTCTCCCAGCTGAGCTACCGCCCCGAAGAGGCGCTATTGTATGGCCAAAGCCGGCTGGCGTAAATGCCGGCTGGATTGCTATGATGCTTTCACGCCAATGGAGGCGGTTTTGATCGACAAGGAGACAGACCATGCATCACACCCGGCATTTCCTCAACATGCTTTTCCTCGCCCTGGCCGTGCTCACCTTCGCCGGCTGCGCCCAGCAGGCGCCGCGGCCGGAGAAGGCGAGTTTCGTCATCCAGGTGAGCGACAACGATCCCGCGAAATGGAACCTGGCCCTCAACAATGCCAAGAACGTGCAGAAGGACCTGGGCGCCGAAAAGAGCCAGGTGGAGATCGTCGCCTACGGGCCCGGGCTCAACATGCTCAAGGCCGAGTCCGAAGTCGCCAACCGGATCCAGGACGCGATGAAGGACGGGGTTAAGGTGGTGGCCTGCGGCAACACCATGCGCGGCATGAAGGTGAACAAGGAAGACCTGGTGCCGGGCGTGGAGGTGGTCAAGGCCGGGGTCCTGGAAATCGGCGAGAAGCAACGCGCTGGCTGGACCTATATCCGTCCCTGATCGCAACGCGCCGCAGAAAGCCGGCCCGCGGGCCGGCTTTTTTCATGGGCGGCGTAACCAGAACAAAAGCAGGCCGGCGACGATCATGGGCAGCGACAGCCACTGGCCCATGCTCAAGCCGAAGGCGAGCGTGCCCAGAAAGCGGTCGGGCTCCCGGGTGAACTCGACGAGGAAGCGGAAGCTGCCATAGCCCACGAGGAAGGCGGCGGAGAGGAAACCCTGGGGCCGCGGTTTGCGCGCGAGCCACCAGAGGATGACAAACAGCGCAATCCCCTCCAGGGCGAACTCATAGAGCTGCGAAGGGTGGCGGGGAATGGCATCCACCTGGGGGAAGATCATCCCCCAGGGCACGCTGGTGGGGCGTCCCCACAGTTCGCCATTGATGAAGTTGCCGATGCGGCCCGCCCCCAGCCCCAGAGGCACCAGGGGCGCGATGAAATCGGTCACCGAAAGCCAGGGCAGGTGGTGGCGGCGGGCAAAGAAAATCATGGCGATCACCACGCCGAGGAAGCCGCCGTGGAAGCTCATCCCCCCTTCCCAGACGCGGAGGATGGCCAGGGGATCGGCGAGGTAGTCGGCAGGCTTGTAGAAGAACACATAGCCCAGACGCCCGCCCAGGATCACCCCCAGCACCCCGTAGAACAGCACGTCGTCCAGCATGCGGGGGTTCCACCCCGTCCACGGCTGGTGCTGGATGCGCCAGCGCCCCAACACCAGCACCAGCAGGAAGGCAAGGAGATACATGAGCCCGTACCAGCGGATGGCAAGGGGCCCCAGATGGAGGGCGACAGGGTCGAATTGGGGATGAACGAGCATGGGGGGGCAAGGGCTTAACGATAGGGCCGTGATTTTACACGCCCCGCCGGCGCCCTGAGGTAAACTCTGCCTTGCCCATTTGTCACCTGTGAGGCAAAACCATGCCGCGCTATCGTTCTTGGACCACCACCCACGGCCGCAACATGGCGGGGGCGCGCGCCCTCTGGCGCGCCACCGGCATGAAGGAAACCGACTGGGACAAGCCCATCATCGCCATTGCCAACTCCTTCACCCAGTTCGTCCCCGGTCACGTGCATCTGCGCGATCTGGGACAACTCGTCGCCCAGGAGATCGAGAAAGCGGGCGGGGTGGCCAAGGAGTTCAACACCATCGCCGTCGATGATGGCATCGCCATGGGCCACGGTGGCATGCTCTATTCCCTGCCCAGCCGGGAGCTGATTGCGGACAGCGTGGAATACATGGTGAATGCCCATTGTGCCGATGCCCTGGTGTGCATCTCCAACTGCGACAAGATCACGCCGGGCATGCTCATGGCCGCCCTGCGCCTCAACATCCCCACCGTCTTCGTTTCCGGGGGTCCCATGGAAGCGGGCAAGGCCGTTGTCCACGGCAAAACGGTCAAGCTGGATCTGGTGGATGCCATGGTGGCGGCGGCCGACCCGCAGGAGACCGACGAAGACGTGGCCCTCACCGAGCGCTCGGCCTGCCCCACCTGTGGCTCCTGTTCCGGCATGTTCACCGCCAATTCCATGAACTGCCTCACCGAGGCCCTCGGCCTTGCGCTGCCCGGCAATGGTTCCCTGGTGGCCACCCATGGCGACCGCAAGCGCCTGTTCATCGAGGCAGGGCGCCTCATCGTCGCCCTTGCCCGCAGTTACTACGAGCGTGGCGACGAGGCCGTGCTGCCCCGTTCCATTGCCACCTTTGAAGCCTTCGAAAACGCCATCGCCCTCGACATCGCCATGGGCGGCTCCACCAACACCGTGTTGCACCTCCTTGCCGCAGCCCGGGAAGCGGGGGTGGATTTCACCATGAAGGACATCGACCGCATGTCGCGCAAGGTGCCCAATCTGTGCAAGGTGGCCCCCTCCACGCCCCTCTACCACATGGAGGACGTCCACCGCGCGGGAGGGGTGATGCGCATCCTCGGTGAACTGGACCGCGCCGGTCTCATCCACCGCGACGTGCCCACCATCCACAGTGCCACCCTGGGCGAGGCGCTGGAGCACTGGGACATCCGCCGCACCCGCGACGAAAAAGTCCTGGAATTCTTCCGCGCCGCCCCCGGCAACGTGCCCACCACCGTCGCCTTCTCCCAGAACAAACGCTATGAGAGCCTCGACACCGACGTGGCCAACGGCTGCGTGCGGGACGTGGCCCACGCCTATTCCCGCGATGGCGGGCTCGCGGTGCTCTATGGCAACCTGGCCCCGGAAGGCTGCATCGTGAAGACTGCAGGAGTGGATGAAAGCATCCTGCGCTTTTCCGGCCCGGCGCGCATTTTCGAAAGCCAGGAGGAAGCGGTGGAGGCCATCCTCGGCGACAAAATCAAACCGGGCGACGTGGTGCTGATCCGCTACGAGGGACCCAAAGGCGGGCCGGGCATGCAGGAGATGCTCTATCCCACGAGTTACCTCAAATCCAAGGGGCTGGGCAAGCTGTGTGCCCTCATCACCGATGGCCGCTTCTCCGGTGGCACTTCGGGGCTTTCCATCGGTCACGTCTCACCGGAGGCGGCGGCGAAGGGTCCCATCGCCCTGGTCGAGGAGGGCGATGTCATCGACATCGACATCCCCAACCGCAGCATCACCCTCAGGGTGAGCGACGAGGAGCTTGCGCGCCGGCGCGCCGCCATGGAAAGTCGTGGCGCCAAGGCGTGGCAGCCCGTGGCGCGCACCCGCATCGTCTCCGCCGCCCTGCAGGCCTATGCGGCGCTCACCACTTCGGCATCAACGGGAGCGGTCCGGGATGTGAGCCAACTGGAGCGAAAATGACGTTGTGGAATGGGACGAACCTTCGCCTTTTTCCGCTTGCCCCGGGGCTCAAGGGGCGACGTTTGCTGTGGGCGCTTTTGTGCCTTTCGCCTTTCCTCGCCCATGCCGAAGGACAGGTGGAGATGGTCAATCCGGAGACCGGGCTCAAGAGCTGGAGAAAGCTGGACCGGGGTTTCAGCATCGAGCTGGTGCAGCTTCTGCCGGAATTCGTCGAGGCGACCTATGCCTCCCGGGATCTGCCGCCGGCACTCTATGCCAGCATGAAAGGCTTCTGCATTTTCGGCACGGTGGTGCGCAATGAAAGCAACGCGCCCCTTTCCTACCGCGTGGCGGAGTGGCGCTATGTCACCCCGGACGGCAAGCGTCACCGCCTGCGCACCAAATCCGAGTGGATCGCCGTATGGAAGAAGCTGGGCGCCGATTTCAGCTATTCCATCCTGCCCGACGACATCGAGTTCGACGTGGGGGATTGGGCCCAGGGTTTCACCACGCCCCGCGTCGCCCCCGGCACCCGTTTCGATCTCATCTACACCTGGAGACAGCATGGCAAACGCTACACCGGTCGGTTGGAAAATCTGGAGTGCCCGACAGGCTCCGGCCTGCGCTAGGGCGAAAGACCGCAGCAAACTTGAGGCAGCAGGTTGGCCCGCGCGGCTTTTCGCCTTCCTCGTTTTTCTTTTGCCCCTCGCTAGCGCAACGCCGGCCGGGGCACAGACGCAACTGCCGGAGCTCACCTTTCACCTCACGCCCGTCAAGCCCCGCGCCCAGGCGAAGGATTTCGCCTTCAAGGACCTGGACGGCAAACTGCAGCGCCTGTCGGACTACCGGGGCAAAGTGGTGCTGGTGAATTTCTGGGCCACCTGGTGTCCGCCCTGCCGCCGGGAAATGCCGTCCATGGAGCGGCTGCACCAGAAACTGAAGGATCAGCCCTTCGCCATCCTCGCCGTGAACCAGATGGAAAACTTCGATCTCGTCTTCAGCTTCACCGGCCAGCTCGAACCCGCGCCCACCTTCCCCATCCTCCTCGATGGCGAAGGCAAAAGCGCCAAGGCATGGGGCGTGAAGGGCCTGCCCGCCAGTTTCATCGTGGACAAACAGGGCCGCATCGCCTATCGCGCCATGGGCGGGCGGGAGTTCGATCATCCCGAAATGGAAAAGGTCCTGCGTGCCCTGATCCAGGAATGATGGCCCCCGAGGCGTCAAACACCCTCGTAAGTTACGACGCCATCCCCTACGAAAGCCTGCCCATCCCCGCCACGCATCCGGATGCGCTGGCGGCGGCGGCGCACCTTGCCGGCCTCACGCCGCCGCCGGTGGAAGGCTGCCGGGTACTGGAACTGGGCGCCGCCAGTGGCGGCAATCTCATTCCCATGGCCTTCTACCGTCCCGGCAACGAGTACGTGGGCATCGATCTTTCCCGGCAGCAGGTGGAAGCCGGCTGCGCCCTCATCGAGGCGCTGTCCCTCACCAACGTGCGGCTTCTCCATCGCGACGTGGCAAGCGGCGTGGCGGACCTGGGCCGCTTCGACTATGTGATTGCCCACGGTCTCTATTCCTGGGTGCCGCCTGCGGTGCGGGATGGGCTTCTGCCGGTCATCGCCGAAGCGCTGCGGCCTGGCGGCATTGCCTATGTGAGTTACAACACCCTGCCCGGCTGGCGCGCTCGCGCCATGGTGCGGGACATGCTGGCAGCCCACGTGGGGGAGGCCAGCCATCCCCGGGCGCGGCTTGCCCTGGCGCAGGAATTCCTCGCCCGCATGGCTCCCGCCTATGCCGCCCTCGACGCCCCCGAGACTGGGCCCATTGCGCGGGAGCTCGACTATCTCCTCAAGGCGCCGCCGGGCTACCTCTACCACGAGTATCTGGACGAGTACAACGAGCCGCTCCTGGTGAGCGATTTCCTCGCTGCGGCGCGGGCCGCCGGCCTCACCTACGTGGGCGATGCAGAAGCCGCCGCCGATCTGGGTCAGGGGTTGCCCGGGAAGGCGCGGGCGGCGGTGGAGGAGTTTCCCCTGGCCCGGCGCATCCAGTATTACGACTTTCTCACCCTGCGCCCCTTCCGCCGCAGTCTGCTCACCCCCGGCACGGGCGAGGCCCTGGCTTTTGAGCCCCACAGACTTTCCACCCTGGCCCTGTTTGCCGACGTCACCTCGGAGGAGGAAATCGATCTCGCCGCGGACACCCCCCAGACTTTCCACACCAGCACCCGTTCCGCCTTTCAGGCGAGCCACCCCCTGACCAAGGCCGCCCTCATGACGCTATCGGCGCGCTTCCCCGCCGCGGTGGCCTACGACGATCTCCTCAAGGCCGCCCGCGCCCTGGTGGAACAACATGGCGGACACCCGCGCGCGGGCGAATCCGAGCGCTGCCTCACCGAGCTCGCCGCCCTGGTGAGCTGGCGTTTTCTGGGGATTGCCCCCGCGCCCCAGGCGTGGACCTTGACCCCTTCTCCACGGCCGCGGCTCCATGCCCTCGCCCGCTTACAGATCAGCCGGGGCGAAGCCCCGGCGGGAATCCGCCACAGCGCCCTCGCCCTGGACGAGGCGGCGCAGACTTTGGCCCTGGCCTGCGATGGCAGCCGGGATCTGGCACAACTTGCCGGGTTGATGCAGGCGCGCTGGCCGGAATTCGACGCCGATGAAACCCGGGTTGCCTGCGCGCAGCTTCTGTGGACCTTCGCCCGGAACGGCCTCTTTGTCCCCGAATGAACCGGCGCCTGTCAACGGCGGCCCCTCGTGGGCGTTAATGGGTCAAGCCCGTGTGCTCCACCACCCCCCCGGTGGGGCACACTAGGCAAGACGGAAACCCTCGGCTAAGATTGGCCGGACTTTTTCCCTGACCTGACAAGGAGACGCCATGAAACCCACCATCCTCGCCCTTGCCGCTGTCGGCCTTCTGGCCGGCGCCCCCGCTTTCGCCGCCGATGGCCAGGCCCTGGCGCAAAAATACGCCTGCATGAGCTGCCACCAGGTGGACAAGAAGGTGGTCGGCCCCGCCTACAAGGACGTGGCGGCCAAATACCGCGGTGACAAAAACGCCGAAGCCCACCTGATCGAGAAAGTGAAGAAGGGCGGCTCCGGCGTCTGGGGGACCGTCCCCATGCCGCCCAACCCCCAGGTGCCCGACGCGGATCTCAAAGCCATCGTGAGCTGGGTGCTGTCCCTCAAGTAAGGCACCGCGACCTCCCAAAAAAGCCGGCTTGAAGCCGGCTTTTTTGTGCCCCCAAGGCGGGGCATCGCCGCCACGGCCGCCCTGCGGGAGCCGCGGGACGAAGACACGGGCAACCCCCCGGACGTTTTGCGGGCCACCTCACATCCGGCTACCATGAAGCAAAGGCAAGCCGGTATACAGCCCCGAGAATCCATGCCCACCCGTCGCGATGTCCTCGCCTCGCTCCTCACCCTGCCCCTTTGGGCCGGCTGTCAGCCGGCGCGGCCGCTGGTGCGCGTGGCGGGCATCGTCTGGGTGGGCTACGAGCCCCTGTTCCTCGCCCGCGAACTGGGCTTGCTGGATGAGTCGGCGGTGCGTCTGGTGGAAATGCCTTCCAACACGGCGAGCCTCATGGCACTCGCCAGCAAAGAGGTGGAAGCGGCCTGCCTCACCCTGGACGAGTGTCTGCTGGCGCGGGAGGGCGGCCTCGATGTGCGGGTCATCCTAGTCTTCGACGATTCGGCCGGGGCGGACGTGGTGATGGCGCGCCCGCCCCTGCGCACGCCGCGCGATCTTGCCGGACAGCGCATCGGGGTGGAGGAGACGGCGGCCGGGGCGCTCATGTTGAGCAAAAGCCTGGAAATCGCCGGCCTTGCTCCGAAGGAGGTGGTCAAGGTGCCCGTCACCGGCGACCGCCACCTCGCCGCCTATCAGGCCGGCGAGGTGGATGCGCTGGTGACCTGGGAACCCTACGCCACCCAACTCGAAGCCCTCGGCGCGCGCCGCATCATCGATAGCGGTGCCTTTCCCGGTCTCATCGTGGACGTGCTGGTGGCCCATGCTTCCGCCCTGGCGGCAGCAGCGGAATCCTTCCGTCAGCTCACCGCGGCTTACTTTGCCGCCCTGGATCACTTCCTGCAGAAACCGGCGGATGCCGCCCGTCGCATGGCGCCGCGGCTGGGCATTCCCCCCGAGGCGGTGGCGCGCGCCTACGCCGGCGTGCGCATGATGGATCGGCGCGCCAATCGGGCGTGGCTGGACGAAGGCGGCCAGCGGCTTACGGC
Source organism: Burkholderiales bacterium (assembly GCA_023511995.1). Taxonomy (NCBI): domain Bacteria; kingdom Pseudomonadati; phylum Pseudomonadota; class Betaproteobacteria; order Burkholderiales; species Burkholderiales bacterium. The sequence continues at coordinate 40,057 of JAIMAL010000013.1, read as the reverse complement.
CGCGGCCACCCAGGTGCAGACCCTCATGCTGCAAAACGGCCTGTTGCGGCGGCCCGTGACCCTCGCGGGCCTGGCCGATGCCCGCTTCCTGCCGGAGGCCGCTTGATGCGCGCGCCGCTGCGGCTGCTGCTGCCCCTGGGGCTCACCCTGCTTTTGCTTCTGATCGGCGGGATTTCCTTTTTCACCGCCCTCAACGACGAGCAGGCGGACATCAAGACCTCGGCCCGCCAGGACGCCCTGGCCGCTGCCGCTCATCTCGCCCGCATGGCCGAATACGGGTTTGCCTCCGCCCGCAGCCTGGTGGAGGCGGATCTCGCCCATGTGGCGACCGACCCCCGGGTGGCGGCGGTGCTCATCCTCGACGAAGCCAACAGGGTGATAAGCGCCCATCGTTACGCCTGGCGGGACAGACCCGTGGCGGAGGTGATGCCCGGCTTCCCCCTGGAGCGTGCACGCGCGGCGGGCGAGCGCCGGCTGCCCCTGCTCATCGAGCATATCGACGGCAACCGGCTGGAGGTCTTCCATCCCTTCGATTTTCCCGCCGCGCCCACCGAGGTGCGCAGCTCCCGCCGGGGCGTGGTGTATGTGCGGTTCGATGTGAGCCGGCAGCGGGCGGCGGCCCTGCGGGCGGCGTTCGCCGCGCGGCTGCCGGACCTCGTGGGGCTGGTTCTCCTCATCGGCGGGCTTGCTTTTTATCTGGTTCATCAGGTAAGCCGCCCCTTGAACCGGCTCGCCGGTGTCGCGGAACGCTTCGGCCACGGGGAGCTCGAGGCACGATCGCAGCCGGAAGGACCGGAGGAGATCCAACGCCTGGCGCAGGCCTTCAACCACATGGCAGAGGCGGTGGCGCAAGCCCAGGCGCGGCTGGCGGAGAGCGAGACACGGCTTGCCATCACCCTCCAGTCCATCGGCGATGCCCTCATCGCCACCGATGCCGCCCAGCGCGTCACCCTGATGAACCCGGTGGCGGAAGCCCTCACCGGCTGGCCCCTGGCCGAAGCCCGGGGGCGGCAGCTTGGCGAAGTCTTCGTCATCGAAAACGCCCTCACCGGCCAACCCCAGGAAAGCCCGGTGGATCGGGTGCTCGCCGAGGGCATCGTGGTGGGCCTGGCCAATCACACCGTGCTCGTGGCGCGGGACGGGAACCGGCGTCATATCGCCGATTCGGCCGCGCCCATCCGCGGCGTGTCCGGCGAAGTGGAAGGCGTGGTGCTGGTCTTCCGCGACGTGACGGAGGAATACCGGTTGCGGCGCCGGCTGGCGGACAGCGAACGGCATTTCCGCACCCTCGCCGATGCCGGCCAGGCGCTCATCTGGACCTCGGGTCCCGACAAGCTCTGCGACTACTTCAACCGGGTGTGGCTGGAATTCACCGGCCGCCGCCTGGAAGACGAACTGGGCATGGGCTGGACCGCCAGCGTACACCCGGAAGACCTGCCGCGGGTGGTGGAAATTTACGAGCGCGCCTTCGACGCCCGCCAGCCCTTCCGCATGGAATACCGCCTGCGCCACCACAGCGGCGAATACCGCTGGATCGTCGATCAGGGCAGCCCGCGCTATGACAGCGAAGGCGGCTTTCTCGGCTATGTGGGCCATTGCCTGGACATCACCGATAGCAAGCGCGCCGAGGCCGAGATCGAGCGCCTGGCCTTTCACGATCCCCTTACCGGGCTGCCCAACCGGACGCTTTTGCGCGACCGGCTCGCGCAGGCCGTCGCCGCCGCTTCCCGCAACCGCCGTCGCGGCGCCTTGATGTTCGTCGATCTCGACCATTTCAAGCGCATCAACGACGTCTATGGGCACGAGATCGGCGACAGCCTGCTTAAGGAGGTGGCGCAGCGCATCAGCCTTCACCTGCGCCAAACCGATACCGTGGCGCGGCTGGGGGGTGACGAGTTCGTCGTGCTCGTCCCGGACCTCGCCCCCTCCCTGCAGGATGCCGCCACGCTCGCCCTGGCACTCGCGGAAAAAATCCGACTGTCCCTCACCCAGCCGGTGCGGGTGGGAGAAATGGATTTCATCTCCGGCGCCAGTATCGGCATCACCCTCTTCCCCAAGGATCACGAGAACATCGACGATCTCATGCGGGAGGCGGACATCGCCATGTATCGCGCCAAGGAGGCGGGGCGCAATGCGGTGGCGTATTTCGAGCCGGCGCTGCAGGAGGCAGTCAGCCAGCGCTACGCCCTGGAGCAGGCGCTGCGCGAAGCGGTGCGCACCCAGGCCTTCGCCGTCTACCTGCAATCCCAGCTGGATGCAGCGGGTCGCCTGACCGGCGCCGAGGTGCTGCTGCGCTGGCCCCATCCGGAACGGGGCCTGGTGCCACCCGCCACCTTCATCCCCGTGGCGGAGGAAAGCGGGCTCATCGTGCCCATTGGCGAGTGGGTCCTCACCCAGGCCTGCCGCCTCATCGCCCGCCTCGATGGCGAGGGCCGCGGCCTGCGCATCGCGGTGAACATGAGTCCCCGCCAGTTTCGCCAGCCCGATCTGGTGCGCCGGGTGCGGGAAATCCTCACCGCTACCGGGGCCGATCCCGGCTATCTGGTGCTGGAGATCACGGAGAGCCTCTTGCTGGAACACACCGCCGAGGTGCTCGCCCACATGACGGAGCTTTCGAATCTGGGCGTGCGCTTTTCCATCGATGACTTCGGCATCGGCTATTCATCCCTTGCCTATCTGAAGCGGCTGCCCCTGGCGGAGCTCAAGATCGACAAGAGTTTCGTCCAGGATGTGCCCCACGACCTCAACGACGTGGCGCTGGTGGAAACCATTCTCGCCATGGCCACCCATCTGGGCCTGGAAGTGGTGGCGGAAGGGGTGGAGAACACCGCCCAGTACGATTTCCTCAGGCGCCAGGGTTGTGAGCGCTTCCAGGGCTATCATTTCCACCGCCCCGAACCCCTCGACGACTGGTTAGCGCGGCTGTCGCCGTGACGCCTCCGCCGCCGCGCGGCGGCCCCACAGCAGCACATACTGGGTGCCGCTCGCCACGGTCAGGATCAACACGAGGAGAAAGAAAGGCTCCCGCACTGCATCGAGCTCCAGATAACCCGCGGCATCGGCCAGCACACCGGCGAAGAGGGCAAAAGCGAGCAGGGTGTGCGCCTTGCCCAGCCGCGTGGGCCGAATCTGCACTTCACCGAAGACGCGGTGATAGGCGAAGGCGCCGCCGACGATGATGGTATCCCGCACCACCAGGGCGAGCGTCAGCCACAAGGGCACCATGCTGAGCCAGGTGAGGAGGATCACGCACACCAGGGTGACCAGCTTGTCGGCCAGCGGATCCATCACCGCACCGTAGGGCGTCGTGAGCTGGAAGCGGCGGGCGATCCAGCCGTCCAGCGCATCGGTGAGCGCAGCGGCGAGGAAAATCCAGAAGGCCAGGGCAAAGTTGCCGGTAAGCAGCGCCCAGGCCAACACCGGCGCGGCCAGCACGCGCAGGGTGGTGAGCAGGTTGGGCAGATGGTTAAACCCCATGCCCCCGCAGTATAAGCTGCGCAGGCGCGCTTCGGTGTTACACCCAGTCGCGGGCGATGAGGAAATCCGTATAGAGGCGCGCTTCCGGCGTGCCGGGCTCCGGCTTCCAGTCGTAGCGCCATTTCACCAGCGGCGGCAGGGACATGAGGATGGACTCGGTACGCCCGCCACTTTGCAGCCCGAACAACGTGCCGCGGTCATAGACCAGGTTGAACTCCACGTAACGACCCCGCCGGTAGGCCTGGAAATCCCGCTCCCGTTCCCCGTAAGGGGTGTTCATGCGCCGCTCCAGGATGGGGACATAGGCGGGCAGGAAATGATCCCCCACACTTTCGGTGAGATTGAAGGCGTGCTCGAAGCCCCCCTCGCTGAAATCGTCGAAGAAGATGCCCCCCACGCCCCGCGGCTCGCCCCGATGCCGGAGGTAGAAATACTCATCGCACCATTTCTTGAAGCGGGGGTAGTAGTCGGCGCCGAAGGGGGTCAGGGCATTGCGGCAGAGGGTGTGGAAATGCACCGCATCCTCCTCGAAGCCGTAATAGGGGGTGAGGTCCATGCCGCCGCCAAACCACCACACCGGCGCCTCACCAGGTTTTTCCGCGACGAAGAAGCGCACGTTCATGTGCACCGTGGGCGCGTAGGGGTTGCGGGGATGCAAAACCAGGGACACGCCCATGGCCTCGAACCGGCGGCCGGCAAGCTGGGGCCGGCTGGCCGTGGCCGAGGGCGGCAGGCTTTCGCCCATGACATGGGAGAAGTTCACCCCGCCGCGCTCCAGCACATTGCCTTCTTCGATGACGCAGGTCACCCCGCCGCCTCCTTCCGCGCGGCTCCACTCATCGCGGCGGAAACGCTTACCGTCCACCTGTTGCAGACGCTCGACGATGAGTTCCTGTAATTCCGTCAGGAACTCCCGGACACGCTTGGTTTCCATCGGGCTTACTCCTCGGTTTCTTTTGCGTCTTCAGGGCTGCGCTTGAAAACTCCCCCGCCCGCCGGGGAAGCCGGATGCTGGCCTGCCTCCTGCGCAAAGGGGGACGATTCGCCGGGCGTGGCGAGAAGATCCCGGCCAGTCGCTAGCGCCGCAGGGCACGATGGCCGATGTCGTGGCGCATCTGCATGCCGGCGAAATGAATCCGGCTGGCGACTTCGTAGGCGCGGCGCTGGGCCATTTTCACCGTATCGCCCAGCGCAGTGACACACAGCACCCGGCCGCCGCTGGTCACCACCTGGCCGTCGCGCAGGGCAGTGCCGGCGTGAAAGACCATGTAATCCTCCCCGGGCGCCGGCAGACCGGTGATCACATCGCCGGTGCGGGGCGCCTCCGGGTAGCCAGCGGCGGCCAGCACCACGCCAAGCGCCGTGCGTCGGTCCCACTGGGCTTCCACCTGGTGCAGCGTGCCGGAGAGGGCATGTTCCAGGAGGGCGAGGAAGTCGCTTTTCAGCCGCATCATGATGGGCTGGGTTTCCGGGTCGCCCATGCGGCAGTTGTATTCCAGCACACGCGGATTGCCGGCGGCATCGATCATCAGCCCCGCATAGAGAAAACCCGTGTAGGGCACCCCCTCGGCACGCAGACCGGCCACCGTCGGCTGTATGATCTCCCGCATGATGCGCGCATGGAGCTCCGGGGTGATGAGGGGCGCGGGGGAATAGGCGCCCATGCCGCCCGTATTGGGTCCGCGGTCGCCATCGAGCAGGCGCTTGTGATCCTGGCTGGTGGCGAGCGGCAGCACATGCTCGCCATCCACCATGACGATGAAGCTTGCCTCCTCGCCGGTGAGATATTCCTCGATCACCACCCGCGCGCCGGCGGCGCCCAGTTTGTTTTCGCCGAGCATCATGTCCACCGCCGCATGGGCTTCAGCCACAGTGGCTGCCACCACCACGCCCTTGCCCGCCGCCAGGCCATCGGCTTTGATGACGATGGGCGCCCCCTTTGCCTCTACATGGGCATGGGCGGCCGCCGCATCGGTGAAGGTGGCATAGGCCGCGGTGGGAATGCCGTGGCGCACCATGAAGGCCTTGGCATAGTCCTTGGAAGCTTCCAGCTGCGCCGCCTGTTGCGTCGGCCCGAAGATCTTCAGGCCGGCGGCGCGGAAAGCGTCGACGATACCAGCGGCGAGCGGCGCTTCGGGTCCCACCACGGTCAAGTGGATTTTTTCCTGGCGGGCGAAGTCCACCAGATCGGGGATGGCGGTGAGGGGGACGTTTTCCATGTCCGGGTCCAGCGCCGTGCCGGCGTTGCCCGGGGCCACGAAGATTTTCTGGATGCGCGGCGATTGCGCGAGTTTCCATGCCAGGGCGTGCTCACGCCCGCCAGAGCCGATGACCAATGTCTTCATGCCAGCCTCATCTGCTGTTGTTCAATTCGATGCGTGCCCGGCACGCAGATGATCTCCAGGGACAAAGGGGCGCTCCCCGGGCGGGGAGGGTAAAGCCCACCCGAGGCCAGCCCGCGGTGCGCCCCATGGCGCTCAGTGGCGGAAATGGCGCATGCCGGTGAAGACCATCGCCATGCCGTGCTCATCGGCGGCGGCGATCACATCCTCATCCCGCAGGGAACCGCCCGGCTGGATCACCGCGCTGATGCCCACCGCCGCCGCCTGGTCGATGCCATCGCGGAAGGGGAAGAAGGCATCGGAGGCCATCACCGCACCGGCGAGCGACAGCCCGGCCTGCTCGGCCTTGATCGCGGCAATGCGGGCGGAATTGACGCGGCTCATCTGACCGGCGCCCACCCCGACCGTCATCGCCTCCCGGGCATAGACGATGGCGTTGGATTTGACGAACTTGGCCACTTTCCAGGCGAACAGCAGATCCGCCATTTCCTGCTCCGTGGGGGCACGCCGGGTCACCACCTTGAGCTCGGCGAAAAGCGCCAGGTCTGCCTCCTGCACCAGCACCCCGCCGGTGACTTTTTTGAAGTCGAGCCGCGGCGCCGGCTCCTCCGGCCACATGCCGCATTCCAGCACGCGCACGTTCTTTTTGCTCGCCGCCACTTGCAGCGCTGCGGGCGAGACCTTGGGGGCGATGATCACCTCCACGAACTGGCGCTCGAGGATGGTTTGCAGGGTGGCGGCATCGAGCTCTCGGTTGAAGGCAATGATGCCGCCGAAGGCGGACTCGGGGTCGGTGCGCCAGGCGCGATCGTACGCCTCGCCCAGGCTGGCGGCCACCGCCACGCCGCAGGGATTGGCATGCTTGACGATGACACAGGCGGGCGCATCCGTGAACTGTTTGACGCACTCCAGGGCGGCATCGGCATCGGCGATGTTGTTGTAGGACAGTTCCTTGCCCTGCAACTGGCGCGCTGTGGCGATGGAGGCTTCCTTCTCCTGGCCCCAGGTGTAGAAGGCGGCCCGCTGGTGGGGGTTTTCACCATAGCGCAGGCTCATGCGGCGGGTCAGGTTGAGATTGAGCCGCTCTGGGAACCCCTCGCGCCGCCCCTGGGAATCCACCGAGGTGAGATAGTTGCTGATCATGGAATCGTACTCGGCGGTGTGGGAGAAGGCCTTGCGCGCGAGGTTGAAGCGCGTCTCGCCGGCGATGAGCCCACCCGTCATTTCCATTTCGGACAGCAGCGGTTTGTAATCGTGGGGGTCCACCACCACCACCACGTGCTGGTAATTCTTCGCCGCCGCACGCACGAGAGCCGGCCCACCGATGTCGATGTTCTCAATGGCTTCCGCCAGCGGGCAGTTGGGACGGGCCACCGTGGCGGCGAAGGGATAGAGATTCACCACCACCATGTCGATGGGGGGAATCCCCGCCTGGCGCATGGCCTGAACGTGTTCCGGAGAATCCCGCCGGCCCAGGATGCCGCCGTGGATTTTGGGATGCAGGGTCTTCACCCGCCCATCCAGCATTTCCGGGAAGCCCGTGTATTCCCCCACTTCGATGACCTGCACGCCCTGCTCGGTAAGGAGCTTGGCGGTGCCGCCGGTGGAGAGGATTTCCACGCCGAATTTGGCCAGTCCCCGCGCGAATTCGACGATGCCGGCCTTGTCCGAAACACTGATGAGGGCGCGTCTGATCGGGGTCATGATGGGGAATCACTTGATCTTGTAGGCGAGCATCTTTTTGCGCAGGGTGTTGCGGTTGATGCCGAGAAGCTCCGCCGCCCGGGTCTGGTTGCCCTGCGCATACTGCAGCACGGTTTCGATGAGGGGCTTTTCCACACAGGCGAGAACCATGTCATAGATGCCGCCCGGCTCCTCGCCATCCAGGTGCTTGAAATAGTCATGCACCGCTTTCCGCACGCAGGCGGAAAGCTCCGTCTCCTTGGATGCCATCCCTGTTCTCCTTCGCCCGCTGGCCGTCAGGCGGCTGCGAGTTCTGTTGTGACCTGCTCCGTTTCGTACACCAGGCGCCGGCTGCGGCTCGCCAGCCCCTCGAAGAAGGCATTGACGGCGGCCAACTGTTCCCGCGTGGATTCCAGACGGTTCATGTGATGGCGGAAAGCCGCCGAACCGGCAAGCCCGCGGGTGTACCAGGAAATGTGCTTGCGTGCCATGCGCACGCCGGTGTATTCACCGTAAAAGCTGTACAGGGCGTCCAGGTGTTCCAGAAGCACGGCGTGGATTTCCGTCACCTCCGGCTCCGGCAGTTTTTCGCCCGTGACAAGATAGTGCTCGATTTCGCGGAAAATCCATGGCCGTCCCTGGGCGGCGCGGCCGATCATCACCGCATCGGCGCCGGTGTAGTCCAAAACGAACCTGGCTTTTTCCGGCGAGGTGATGTCGCCATTGGCGATGATGGGAATGCGGGCCTCCCGCTTCACGGCGGCGATGGTGTCGTATTCGGCCTCGCCGGAGAAGCCGCAGGCGCGGGTGCGGCCGTGGATGGCCAGGGCCTGGATGCCCGCCGCCTCGGCAGTTTTGAGGATGTTCAAGGCGTTCTTATGTTCCCGGTCCCAGCCGGTGCGGATTTTCAGGGTGACCGGCACGTCAACCGCCTTCACCACCGCCTCGAGGATGCGGGCCACCAGAAGCTCGTCCCTGAGCAGCGCGGAACCCGCCGCCACGTTGCAGATTTTCTTTGCCGGGCAGCCCATGTTGATGTCGATGATCTGCGCACCGCGATCCACGTTGTAGCGGGCGGCTTCCGCCATCATGCGCGGGTCGGCGCCGACGATCTGCACCGAAATGGGCTCCACCTCTCCCTCGTGATTGGCCCGGCGCTGGGTCTTGACCGAGCCCCAGAGTAGGGAGTTGGACGCCACCATCTCGGAAACCGCCATGCCGGCGCCCATTTTCTTGCACAGCTGCCGGAAGGGACGATCGGTCACCCCCGCCATGGGAGCGACGATCAGGTTGTTGCGCAGACGATGGGGACCGATTTGCATGGCAGGCGGGTGGGGAAAGGGCGCCTATTTTATACGCAAGGGAAAGTTTGCTCAACGACGTGAAATCTAGTGCGCCTGTTCCCAGTTGGGCCCCACCCCCAGTTCCGTTTCCAGGGGCACGTCGAGGCGGGCCACCCCGGCCATCAGACGCGGCAGCGCCTCCTTCACATCGTCAAGCTCCGCCTCCGGCACTTCCAGCACCAGTTCATCGTGCACCTGGAGGATGAGGCGGCTTTTGAAGCCCTGCTCGCCGAGCCAGCGATGCACGGCGATCATGGCCAGTTTGATGAGGTCGGCGGCGGTGCCCTGCATGGGGGCGTTGATGGCGGCGCGCTCGGCCGCCTGGCGCCGCGCGGGACTGCCGCTGTTGATCTCCGGCAGCCACAGGCGGCGGCCAAAGACGGTTTCCACATAGCCCTGGGAACGCGCGAGCTCCCGGGTGCGTTCCATGTACGCGGCCACACCGGGATAGCGGGCGAAATAGCGGTCGATCCAGGCCTGGGCCGCGCTGCGCTCGATATTAAGCTGGGCCGCCAGCCCATACGAGGACATGCCATAGATGAGGCCGAAATTGATCACCTTGGCATAGCGCCGCTGCTCCGGCGTGACCTCATCGGGGGGGACACCGAACACTTCCGCGGCGGTGGCGCGGTGGATGTCCTGACCCTCGGCGAAGGCGGCGAGCAGCCCCGGGTCCTGGGACAGATGCGCCATGATGCGCAGCTCGATCTGGGAATAGTCGGCGGAGACGAGCTGGCAGCCGGGCGGCGCGATGAAGGCTTCGCGGATGCGCCGCCCTTCGGGCGTGCGTACCGGAATGTTCTGCAAATTGGGGTCGGCGCTCGCCAGTCGGCCGGTGACCGCCACCGCCTGGTTGTAGCTGGTGTGAATGCGCCCCGTGGCCGGATCCACCATACGCGGCAGTTTGTCGGTGTAGGTGGACTTGAGCTTGGCGAGCATCCGGTATTCGAGAAGCAGTTTGGGCAGGGGATAGTCGAGGGCGAGTTCCTGCAGCACGTCTTCATCGGTGGAAGGCGCACCCCCCGGTGTTTTCTTTTTCACCGGCAGGCCCAGGCGGCCGAAGAGGATTTCCTGAATCTGCCGCGGCGAGTTGAGATTGAAGGGCTGACCGGCGAGGGCATAGGCCTGCGCTTCCAGCTCCATGAGCTTGTGCGCGAGCTCCCGGCTCTGGGCAGCGAGCTTGTCGCAGTCGAGGAGCACGCCCGCCCGCTCCATCGCCCACAGCACCTCGAGCACGGGCATTTCGATTTCCTCGTAGACGCGCTTGAGCTTGGCATCCCTGGCAAGCTGCGGATACATCGCCTCGTGCAAGCGATAGGTGACGTCCGCATCCTCGGCGGCGTAACGCGTGGCAAGCTCGATGCTCACCTGATCGAAGCCGATGTGTTTGGCGCCCTTGCCCGCCACTTCCCCGTAGGAAAGGGTTTTGTGGCCGAGGTGCCGCTGGGCGAGGGAATCCATGTCGTGGGCTTTGTGGGGCTCCAGCACGTAGGATTCGAGCAGGGTGTCGTGGGCGATGCCCTCCAGGCGGATGCCGTGGTTGGCAAGGACGTGTTTGTCGTATTTGAGATTCTGACCCAGTTTGCGCCGCGCCGGGTTTTCCAGCCAGGGGCGCAGTGTTGCCAACACCGTTTCCAGGGCAAGCTGGGCCGGCGCGCCGGGATAGCGGTGGCCGAGGGGCACATAGGCGGCGGCATGCGGCCCCACGGCAAAGGAGAGTCCCACAAGCCGCGCGCGCATGGGATCGAGGCTTTGCGTCTCGGTGTCGAGGGCAACGAGGGGGGCGGCTTCCAGCCGGGAAAGCCAGCTTGTGAGCTGCGCTTCGGTGAGGATGGTCTCATACTCCGCCGCCGGGGCCGAAGGCGCTTCTGCCGCGGCATCCGCCGACCCGGCGGCATCGAGCTCCTTCAGCCAATTGCGGAAGCCAAAGCGAGTGAAGAGCCGCCGCAGTTCCGCCACATCCGGAGGCCGCGGCGTGAGATCGGTGACGCGCACGGGAAGGGCAAGATCGCGCACGATGCGCACCAGCTCCCGCGCGTGCGTGAGCCAAGGCAGTGCCTTGCGCAGATTCTCGCCCACCACGCCCTTGATTTCGTCGGCATGGGCAATGAGGTTGTCGAGGTCACCGTATTGGGAAAGCCATTTTGCCGCCGTCTTCGGCCCCACCTTGTCCACACCCGGGATGTTGTCCACGCTGTCGCCCACCAGGGCGAGATAATCGACGATGCGCGCGGGGGGCACGCCGAATTTCTCCTGCACGCCCGCTTCGTCGAGTTTTTCGTTGGTCATGGTGTTGACCAGTGTCACGTGGGGGCCGACGAGCTGGGCCATGTCCTTGTCACCGGTGGAAATGATGGTTTCGATGCCTTGGCTTTCCGCCTCGCGGGCGAGGGTGCCGATGACATCATCGGCCTCCACGCCTTCGATGACGAGCACCGGCCAGCCCATGGCGGTGATGGCGGCCTTCAGGGGTTCCACCTGCGCCGCGAGATCATCCGGCATGGGCGGACGATGGGCCTTGTATTGGGCATAGAGGGCATCGCGGAAGGTCTTTCCTTTTGCGTCGAATACGCAGGCGATATAATCGGCCGGCACTTCCCGGCGCAGCCGGCGCAGCATGTTGAGCACGCCATAGATGGCCCCGGTGGGTTCGTTGGCGGCATTGCGCAGATCGGGCAGCGCATGGAAGGCGCGGTAGAGATAGGACGAGCCATCAACCAGCAGCAGGGTTTTCATTTCCGCGGGGTCGCATGATGAAAGAGAAAATTCCCAAGATCCTGGATCCCGACGTCCAGGCGCGCGCCTTTTCGCCGCGGGAATCCTGGCGGGTGTTCGAGATTATGGCAGAGTTCGTGGAAGCCACCGAACGCCTGGCCGCCATTCGTCCCGCCGTATCCATTTTCGGCAGCGCGCGCGTGCCGCCCGACCACGCCTACTACCTGCTTGCCGAACAGATTGCCCGCCAGCTTTCCGATGCGGGCTTTGCCGTGATCTCGGGCGGCGGCCCCGGCATCATGGAGGCCGCCAACAAGGGCGCCTATTTCGGCCGCTCGCCCAGCGTGGGCCTCAACATCCAGTTGCCCCACGAACAGCGCGCCAATCCGTTCCAGGACATTTCCCAGACCTTCCGCCATTTTTTTGCGCGCAAGGTCATGTTCGTGCGTTTCGCCATCGCCTATGTGGTCATGCCCGGTGGCTTCGGCACCCTGGACGAACTCTTTGAAGCCTTAACCCTCGTGCAGACCGGCAAGACGCGCAAAATGCCCATCATCCTCGTGCATTCGCCCTTCTGGATGCCAGTGGTGGATTGGTTCCGCAACACTCTGGTGAAAGAGGGCATGATCGATCCGGCGGATGTGGACCTCATCCAGCTCATCGACGAGCCGAAGGCGGTGGTGGACGCCATCTTCAAACACTACGAGCTGCGCGGCTTCGAGCCCACCGCCGCGGAGCGGGAAATCCAGCTCCATTTGTGATCACGGCAGCCGGGTTATAATCGGCTTTTGCCTCAAGGATCTTCCATGCGCCGTGCCCTGCCGCTGCTTTTTTTCCTCACGCAGGCCGCCATCGCCGAGGAGCGGGCGCTGCCCAAGGATCTCGCGCCGGTTCCCGAACCGCCGCCGCCCCCGCCGGGCTATGAGCTCAACCCCGACCTGGAGCCGGAAGTCACCATCCGCCAGCGGGGGGAGGAACAGGTGGAGGAATTCCGCATCGGCGGCAAGCTGTACATGATGAAAATCACGCCCCGTTACGGCAAACCCTATTATCTGGTGGACGACAAGGGCGACGGCACCTTCGTGCGCATGGACAACCTGGATTCCGGCACCCGCGTGCCGCGCTGGGTGATCCATCAGTTCTGAGTCCCGCCCCCGCCGATGTCCGTCTATACAGCCGTCACCCCGGAGGAGCTGCGGGCGTGGCTTGGCCAGTATTCCCTGGGCAGCCTCGTCGAACTGAAGGGCATTGCCGCCGGTGTGGAAAACACCAACTATTTCGTCACCACCACCCACGGCCGCTATGTGCTCACCCTCTTCGAACGCATGGCCCCAGAAAGCCTGCCCTACTACCTCAACCTGATGGCGCACCTGGCGAGCCACGGCATCCCCTGTCCGCAGCCCATCGCCAGCCTGGATAACCGCTATGTGAACCCCCTCAAGGGCAAACCCGCCTGCATCGTCACCCGCCTGAACGGCGCACCGCAGATGCAACCCACCGCCACCCATTGCGCCGAGGTGGGGGAGATGCTCGCCGATCTGCACCTGGCCGCCCGGAGTTATCCCGCCGAGCTCGCCAACCCCCGCGGACCCCACTGGTGGCGGGAGACGGCGCGGGCGGTGATGCCCCATCTCGATGCGCCCGGTCAGGCCCTGCTCATGGAGGAGCTGCGCTTCCAGGCCCTCTACCGCTTCGAGGATCTGCCCCGAGGCGTGATCCATGCCGATCTCTTCCGCGACAATGTCCTCTTCGAGGACAGCCGGCTTTCCGGGGTGATCGACTTCTATTTCGCCTGCAACGATGTGTGGCTCTTCGACCTGGCCATCGCCGTAAATGACTGGTGTCTTGCCGAGGACCTCACCCTGGATGCGCCACGGGTCATGGCCATGCTCACCGCCTACCACGGCAGACGGCCCCTCACCGCCATCGAAAAGGGTGCCTGGCCGGTGATGCTGCGTGCCGCAGCCCTGCGCTTCTGGTTATCACGCCTCTACGACTACCATTTCCCGCGGCCGGGCGAAGTCACCCACGCCAAGGACCCGGAACATTTCCAGCGGGTGCTGGAAAACCATATCCACCACGAACCCGAATTGCGCCGCCACTGGGTCGCATGAACATCCGCCGCTGCAATCCCCTTTATGGCTATGGCTGGCTGCGGGAGGGCCTCCGCCTCCTCCGCTCCCAGCCCTGGGCTTGGCTTGCCCTGGTGGCCATGGGCCTGCTCGCCACGACGCTGCTGGGCACCCTGCCGTTGCTGGGGCCGATCGTCGTCCTCTTGCTTTTGCCAGGGCTTACCGCCGGTCTCATGTTCGCCGCACGGGCCGCGGAACGGGGCGAGCCCCTTCACTTCGGCCACCTCGTCACGGGCCTGCGGGAAACGCCCCGGCCGCTGCTTGCCTTAGGGGGCGTGAATGTGCTGGCACTACTCTTCGCCAGTCTCCTCTTTGCCCTGGGCTGGGGTGAGGACGTGCGCCGCCTGGTGGAACTTCTGGCAAGCCCCAAACCCGATCACGCCGTGGTGGAAGAGGCCCTCACCCAGCTTACCCTGCCCGCCCTCCTGGTCATGGCGCTCCTTTTGCCGCTGGCCATGGCCAACTGGTTTGCGCCGGCGCTGGTGGTGTTCCGCGATCTTGGGCCTGGCGAGGCGCTGCGCCTGTCACTCTCGGCAAGTCTCGTCAACTTCTGGCCGTTTTTGGTCTATGGAGTGCTCCTCTTCCTCCTCGATGCCTTCCTCTCCCTCCTCCTGCAGGGGGTGGTGGCAGTCATTGCCGCCGTGGCCGGCGCCAGGGTGGCCGGTGTTCTCGGCCTGCTTCTCGCCTTCCCCGTGCTGTGTGCCTTTGCCGCCCTCATTTTCGCCTCGGTCTATGCCTCCTATCGGGATGTCTTCGACCGAGCAACACCAGGGGAAAACGGAGCAGAGGCCTGAAGGGAAGGCGCCCGTGAGGGCAACGGGCATGGCCCATTGCCTTGCCTCATTGGGGCAGGAAAGCGCGATGCCCCTCAGGCGGGCGTGAGCTTGGCGTATTCCACCATCAGCCACTTAAGGCCCGCATCGCGGAAGTTCACTTGGATGCGAGCATCCGCGCCCCGGCCTTCGCAATCCACGATCACCCCCACGCCGAACTTGGCATGCACCACGCTCTGGCCCACCCGCCAGGGGATGCCCGCCGCCTCGGGCCGCGGGGCGGGGGGCGCGGGGCTGCCCACGGGGGCGAGCAGCGCAGCCGGAATCTCGTCGAGGAAACGGGAGGCAATGCCATAGCGCGTCTGGCCATGGAGCATGCGGCTTTGCGCATGGCTGAGATAGAGCCGCTGGCGGGCCCGCGTGATGGCCACATACATGAGGCGCCGCTCCTCCTCCACCCCGCCCGCCTCGAAGAGGCTGTTCTCATGGGGAAAGAGGCCTTCCTCGAGGCCCGTGATGAACACCGCGTCGAACTCCAGCCCCTTGGCCGCGTGCACCGTCATGAGCTGCAACGCGTCCTGGCCCAATCCCGCCTGATGCTCGCCGGCCTCCAGGGCGGCGTGGGTGAGGAAGGCGATGAGCACATCGACGCCCGCCTCGGCTTCCGCCTCGTATTCCGCCTCGAAGGCCGCGGCGGCATGGATGAGCTCCTCCAGGTTCTCCACCCGATCCGGCTCGCCACTCGCCCGGTAATGGGCCGTGAGGCCACTTGCCTCAAGCATGTGCTCCACCTGCTCCCTCAAGCGCATGCCCTTGGTCTCCTCCCGCAGCGCCTCCACCAGTGAAACGAAGGCGGGCAGTCCCCGCGTCGGCGTGGCGCCCTGCCGGCACGCCGCCTGCCAGAGGGAGACACCCTGCTCCCGCGCCGCCTCCTGAATTTTTTCCAGGGTGCGCGCACCAATGCCCCGGGGCGGGAAGTTGATCACCCTGATTAGCGCGTTGTCGTCCCCAGGATTGGCCAGCAGGCGCAGATAAGACAGCGCATGTTTGATCTCCTGGCGTTCGAAGAAGCGCAGGCCGCCATAGACCCGGTAGGGCAGGCCGGCGCTGAAGAGGGCATGCTCCAGCACCCGCGATTGGGCATTGGCGCGATAGAGCACGGCGATTTCGGACAGCGGCAGGCCCGCGCGGTGCAGGGCGCGCACCTCTTCCACAACGAACTGCGCCTCCTCCGCATCGCTTGCCGCGGCGAAGACGCGAATGGGCTCGCCCGCCCCCTTCGCCGTCCACAGATTCTTGCCCAGCCGGTTGCCGTTGTGGGCGATCACGGCATTGGCGGCGTCCAGGATGTTGCCCTGGGAACGATAGTTCTGCTCCAGCTTGATGAGCTGACGGACGCGGAAATCCCGCAGGAAGTCCTGCATGTTGCCGGCATGGGCGCCGCGGAAGGCATAGATGGACTGATCGTCGTCGCCCACGGCAAAGACCGCATTGTCCGCGCCCGCGAACAGTTTCAGCCATTCGTACTGGAAGCGGCTGGTGTCCTGGAATTCGTCCACCAGGATGTAGCGGAAACGCGCCTGATAGTGGGCGCGCAAAACTTCGTTGCGGGCGAGCAGCTCGTAGCTGCGCAGCAGAAGCTCGGCGAAATCCACCACGCCTTCCCGCTGGCATTGTTCTTCGTAAGCAGCAAAAAGGCTGCGGTACACCCCGCGCTCGTCATCCGGCGCTTCCACCTCCCCGGCGCGCAGCCCCTGCTCCTTGGCGCTGTTGATGAAGTACTGCACCTGGCGGGGGGGATAGCGCTCGTCGTCCACGTTCGCCGCCTTGAGCACCCGCTTGATGGCCGCAAGCTGATCCTGCTGGTCCAGGATCTGGAAGAGCTGCGGCAGTCCCGCCTCCCGGTGATGGGCGCGCAGCAGGCGGTTGGCGAGCCCATGGAAGGTGCCCACCCACATGCCCCGCGTGTTGATGGGCAACATGCTGGAAAGCCGCGTGAGCATTTCCCGCGCCGCCTTGTTGGTGAAGGTCACGGCGAGGATGTGGCCGGGACTGGCCTGGCCGGTCTGGATCAGCCAGGCGATGCGGGTGGTGAGCACCCGCGTCTTGCCCGAACCCGCACCGGCGAGGATGAGCGCCGATTCCCGCGGCAGGGTCACGGCCGCCAGTTGCTCCGGGTTGAGCTGGGCAAGAAAAGCGGGCGCGTTCACGGCGGTCCTTACCTACGCAGGGTGCTTGAGCGGCGCCAGAGCATCCAGTAGATGGGGCCGTTGATGGCCAGCACCAGCGCCCCCAGCAGCCACTCCACCGTTTCGGTGAGGGCGTCGGGGTAGATCAGCGGCAGAAGGTAATGCTCGATGAAGCCGCCGGCGTAGCCCGCCTCTCCGGCCTGGCGGCGCAGGGCGTTCTCCAGGGGGGTCAGGGGACAGATCGCGCCCGTGAACTCGATGCCCGCTCCCCACAATACTGCCGGCAGGTGGAGGAATGCAAGCCGCGGCCAGCGCAGCACCGCCAGTCCCCCGGCCCCCACCCAGACAATGAAGCCCAGATGCAAAAGCAACACCGCATCGGCGAGAAAGCGCGCCATCATGGCGAAGCCTCAGCACCCCATACCCCGGGACGATGGCCGCGCCAAGAAAAAAGCCGCGCACGGCGGCCTTCTTCCCCCTTTGCACCCCGACCTCATTTGCGCGTGCTTTTGCGCGCCCTCGCTTTCCTGCTCGCCGCAATCAAGTCGTGGATCATGGGCGTGAGGATGAGCTCCATGGCGAAGCCCATCTTGCCGCCGGGCACGACGATGGTGTTGGGGCGCGACATGAAGGAATGGGGGATCATGTTGAGGAGGTAAGGGAAATCCACCGTCTGCGCCACCTCCCGGCGGAAGCGGATGACGACGAAGCTCTCGTCCGGCGTAGGGATGTCACGGGCGATGAAGGGGTTGGAGGTATCCACCGTGGGCACCCGCTGGAAATTGATATGGGTGCGGGAAAACTGCGGCGTGATGTAATGCACGTAATCGTGCATGCGCCGCAGGATGGTATCGACGATCACATCGGGCGCATAGCCGCGCTCCGCCGCATCCCGGTGGATTTTCTGGATCCATTCCAGGTTGACGATGGGCACCACGCCCACCAGCAGGTCCACGTAACGCGCGGCATCCACGGTGTCGGTGACCACGCCGCCATGCAGGCCTTCGTAGAAGAGAAGGTCCGTCCCCTTCTCGATGCGCTGCCAGGGGGTGAAGGTGCCGGGCTCCTGTCCCCAGGGCTTGCCCTCCTCTTCGTTGTGGATGTAGTAGCGGCGCAGGCAGGTGCCCTTCTCGCCATATTCCTTGAAGGTCTTCTCGATGAGGTCGAAATGATTGGCCTCCGGACCGAAATGGCTGGGCGGCCGGCGGCCTTCCTTTTCCGCCTTGGCCACGGCCTCCTTGAAGGCCTTGCGGTCGAGGCTGTGGAAACTGTCGCCCTCGATGATGGCAGCGGTGATGTTCTCGCGGCGGAAGATATGTTCGAAGGCGCGCTTCACCGTGGTGGTGCCAGCGCCGGAGGAACCCGTGACCGCGACGACGGGATGTTTGACGGACATGATGACTCCCTGAAAGGTGGAAATGCTGTGCGTAACCGCCGATTATAAAAGCGGCGCCAGCGCCCTGTCACCAGTAGGCAAACAGCCGGTCACCTTCCACCTTGGTCTCGAACCGCTTGAGCGGTTCCTTGCCCACGGCGATGCACTCGCCGGTGGTGATGTCGAATTTCCAGTGATGCTTGGGACAGGTAAGCGTCGTCCCCTCCAGGGCCAGATGGGGGATATTGGTCACCTGATGGGGACAGCGGCTGTCATAGACCCGGAATTCATCCCCCTTGCGATAAACGAACAGCTCCCGGCCGTCGCAGGGCAGGCGCACCGTCTCGCCATCCTTGAAACTCTCCACCGGCCCCACCTCGTGCCAGCCCGCCTGCCGCGTCAGGTTTTCCGGGCGGAACTCGGGCATGTCAAGCTCCAGGATGATTTCCGCCGCCCACACAATTTTCGCCAGGCCCAGCGCGGGGAAGGCCATGATCAGCGCATCGATGACCTCGATGGGCTTCACCCCATCCCGCAGGGCCCGCATCAGGTATTGCTTGAAGCCGGTTTCCGTCTGTGCATGCACCTTGGTGATGACGGAGATGAGGTCCCGCGTCTTGGGGTCGAGATACTTGCCGGCATCCTTGAGGAACTTGAAATAGTGGGTGAGGGCGTCGCCGCGGGCCGCCACCAGATAATTGAGGGCATCGCTCATGTCAGTCCTTTCTCCGTGAGACAAAAATCATTCGGGTTTGCGGGTGATGCGGATGTCCAGTTGTTTCAGTTTGCGGTACAGATGCGTGCGTTCCAGGCCGACGGCTTCCGCCACCCGGCTCATGTTGCCGCCCGCCTTGCCGATATGGTGCTCGAAATAGAGTTTCTCGAAGGCATCGCGCGCTTCCCGCAGCGGCTGGTCGAGGTCGAGGGGAAGCAGAGTCCCCTGCGCCGGCCGGGAAAGCAGCGCTGAGACCTCCTCCGCGCCGATCTCTTCCTCGGCACTTGCCAGGGCCACGCTGCGCACCACGTTTTCCAGCTCCTGCAGGTTGCCCGGCCAATCATACTGGCGCAGAACATTGAGCGCCGCCGTGGTGAAGCGCCTGACCGGCACCCGCCGCGCCTCGATCATTTGGGCAAGCAAGGCACGGGCGAGCTCCGGGATGTCCTCGCGCCGGCTGCGCAGGGCCGGCAGGGGAACGGTGATGGCGGAAATCTGGTGATAGAGTTCGGCATCGAAGGTCCCGTTTTCCACAAGCGCCCGGATGGCGGAAGTGGCGGCCGCCACCAGACGCACCTCAAGGCGCGTAAGTTTCGGCAGAAGGAGGGCAAGCCCCTTTTGCTCCAGGCGCCCCAGGCGCTCGAGGCCACTCACGTAGAGAAGCCCCCCCTTCGCCTGCTGCAGGAACTCCACCGGGTTGTTAAGGAGCCACGCCGTATCCTCCGGCGCCACCCACGGGGTGCCCGGCACATGGAGGGCCCGCGCGCAATGCTCGAAGCCGCAGCCCGTCTCCCCCAGAAGCAACACCGGTTCGCGGCCTGCGGCGATTTTTTCGAGGCGCGCCCCGAGGGCGGCGATGAGCGGGCTGCTGCCCAGCGCCGACAAGCCCTGCCGCGGCCGGTGAAGTGCCTCCGCCCGCTTGAGCGCCCGCCCCACGGTGTGGAGCAGCTTCTGCAGGGCGATGGGTTTCTCGAGAAAATCGTAGGCGCCGATGCGGGTGGCTTCCACGGCGGTGTCGATGGTGCCATGCCCGGACATCATCACCACCGGCATGGTGAGCTGGCCGTTGGCCGACCATTCTTTGAGGAGGGTGATGCCGTCGGTGTCCGGCATCCAGATGTCCAGCAGCACCAGGTCGGGCGCTGCCGCCTCGCGCAGAAGCCGCGCCTGCTTTGCACTTTCCGCCAGCCACACCTGGTGGCCTTCGTCGTGCAGGATTTCCTGCAACAACTCGCGGATGCCCGCTTCATCATCAACAACGAGGATGTTGGCCATAGTCAAGATTATGCCGCCTGCCGGGCGGCCTGTGCGGAAGCAAGTGGCAGACGCACACAAACACAGGCTCCCTGGGGTTCCAGATTGCGGATTTCCACCTCGCCGTGGTGCTCATCCACGATTCGTTTGACGATGGCAAGACCCAGGCCGGTGCCCTTGGCCTTGGTGGTGACATAGGGCTCAAAGGCGCGCGCGAGAATCTCCGGCGCAAAACCCGGCCCGTTGTCCATCACCCGCAGTTGCGCCCAATCCCCCACCGCTTCCGTGCGCACGGTGATGCGGGGTGAGGCAACCGCGGCCACCGCGTCCTGGGCATTGGCCAGGAGATTGTGGATGACCTGGCGCAGGAGCTTGGCATCCCCCTCGACGGTGAGCCCGGCGGTGAGCTCCGTGTGCACGGGGAAATCGGCGTGCTCGTAGAGGGTGAGCACTTCCCCCACTAGGGCATTGAGATCGAGGGGGCGCGCCTTGAGCATGGGCGCGCGGGCGTATTCGCTGAAATCGTTGACCATGCTCTTCAAGGCCGCCACCTGGTTGACGATGGTCTGCGTGGCGCGGGAGAGCATCGCCGCATCGGCCGGCGTAAGCTTGCCCGCAAGCTTGTGTTCCAGTCGCTCGGCAGAAAGCTGGATGGGGGTGAGAGGATTTTTGATCTCGTGGGCGAGCCGCCGCGCCACCTCGCCCCAGGCGGCGGCCCGCTGGGCCTGGATCAAGCCCGTGATGTCGTCGAAGACCACCACGTAACCCCCTTCCGCCGCCGCCGGCAGCCGCGTGCCCCGCAGGAGCAGCACCTGGCTGCCGGTCTCCCGGGCAAGCTCGATCTGTTCCTGCCAGTCTTTGCCACCGCCTGCCTCGAAGTGGCGGAAAAGCGCCTCGCCAAAGGGGGCCAGCGCCGGCACCCGTTCCCCCCAGGCGGAGACGGGGATGCCCCGCAACGTGTTGAGGTCCACGCCCAGAATCAGCGCACTGGTGGGATTCACCGTGCGCAGAGAGAGCCGCTCGTCGAAGGCCAGCACGCCGCTGGAAAGATGGGAGAGAATGGCTTCCAGGTAACCCTTCGCCCCTTCCAGTTGGCGTTGCTTCGATTCCACCTGGGCGCGGGTCTCCGCGAGCTGGCGGGTCATGGCGTTGAAGGAGTTGATGAGCATGCCCAGCTCGTCCCGCGCCTTGACCGGCTGCACCGGCGAGAAATCCCCCTTGCCTACCGCACGGGTGCCCTCTGCCAAAAGCCCCAGGGGCGCATTCAGGCGCTCCGAGACGAGGAAGGCCGCTGCCACCGCCGAAAGAAGGGCAAGCAGCAGGGTCATGGTGAGGGAAAGGGTGAAGAAGCGGGAAAGGCTGCGGCGGGCAAAGGACAGCTCCTGGTAGTCTCGATAGACGTCCTGCACCGCCTGGGCGTCCTCGGCGAGTTTCTTCGGCGCCGGTTGCAACACTTGCAGGATGCGGATGTCCTCGGAAAGCGATAGCACGTTCACCGGCACCACCGCGCGCAGGAAAAGGCCGCGCTCACCGATCACCTCCAGGGCGCGATAAGGCTGCTGCTGGCGCACCTGGCGGAGGATCGCGGGAGAGGGAAGCTCGGGGCTCAAGGCCTGGGGATCGGCGCTGGCAAAAGCGATCACCGCGCCCCGTGCGGAGAAGAGCGCCGCTTCCGCCACACCGGTCTGCTCCCGCAGCCGGCTGAGGCTGGCCAGATGGCTGCTGGCAGGTTCCTCGGCGAGGGTGATGGCCATGGCCTCCGCCTTTTTGGTGAGTTCGGCAAGCTGCGCCTCCAGCGCGCTTCGCCCCAGGTTGAGCCCGCCCTCCAATGCGCTGTCCACCCGCACGTCGAACCAGGATTCGATGGAGCGGGTGAGGAACTGCACCGACACGCCATAGATGATGGTGCCGGGCACGATGGCCATCAGGGCAAAGACGGCAATCAACCGCAGGGTGAGCCTCGCACCGAACTGCCCAGTGCGGATGCGGCGACGCAGAAGCCGCACCTGATAGATGATGAGCCCGAAAAGCAGTACCGCCACCACGCTGTTGAGGACGATGAGCAGGGTGTAATGCTCGGCAAAAAGGGCGGTGTTGCTGCTCGCCCGCCAGAGGAGATAGAGCAGGCTGAAGCCGAAGGCGATGGAAAGGCCGACGATGTAGCGCATGGGTTACGGCGTGACGGTGAAGCGGTACCAGTCGGAATTGAAGTTCCACTCGCGGGAGCTGATGGCCTCCACCTGCAGGGGCTTGGGCAGTTGATTCACATCCAGGCGCAGCCGCAACGCCCCCTGATAGGTGACGCCTTTCTTAAGCTGGCTGCGGTCCAGCACCTTCCATTCCGTGATGTGCTGCAGCTCCTCCTTCGCTTCCGCCAGCGTGGCATAGGAACGATTGCCCTGATTGCTGGAGAACTGATACTGGCGGGTGAGGGCATGGTAGCTGATGCGCAGGTTCTGGCGCACGCTGGCCACCGTTTCGTCGAACCAGTACCAACGGGGGCGCTGAAGTTCGAATTCCAGCATGAAGTTGAGGCTCACGCCCTTTTTCAGCGCATCCTCCAGCGCCTTGGGGAAGTTCACCTCGATGTCCGCATAGAGGTAATACCACTCCTCGCCGGGGATGAGCTCGGCGGAACGGATGCTCGCCCCTTCCCCCGCCCAGGCGGTGGAGCAGCCCAAAAGCAGGCCGACAAGGAGCAGGCCCTCACGCAGGAAGTTTGCGAAGCCGCGCATAGAAAAAACCATCCTGGTTCTCGTCCGGCAGGAGTTGCAGGAAACCCGCCGGGGAAGCAGACAGGGGATCGGGTCGGGCGTCCGGCTGCCGGGCCAGGAAATCCTGGATGACCTCTTGATTTTCCTCGGCAAAGAGGGAACAGGTGGCGTACAGCAATGTACCACCGGGGGCAAGCAGGCGCCAGAGCGCGACAAGCAGCCGGGCCTGCTCCCGGGCAAAGGCGGCGATGTCCTGCGGCCGGCGCAGCCATTTGGCATCGGGGTGGCGGCGCACCACGCCGGAAGCGGAGCAGGGCACATCGGCGAGGATGCGGTCGAAGGGCTCCCCATCCCACCAGGTGGGGTTTGCGGCATCGGCGGCGACGAGCTGGGCGGACAGACCCAGCCGGTCGAGGTTTTCCTTCACCCGTTCAAGGCGCCGGGGATCGCGATCGACGGCGGTGAGGCGCACATCGGCGGTCTCCAGGATATGGGCGGTCTTGCCGCCGGGCGCCGCACAGGCATCCAGCACCCGCTGGCCGGGCTCAAGGGCCAGGAGATAGGCAGCCTGCTGCGCCCCCGCATCCTGCACCGAGACGAGCCCCTCACGAAAGCCCGGCAGCGCCTCCACCGGCACGGGCTTTCTGAGGCGCAGGGCCACCGGCCCGAGGGGCGTGCTCTCCATGCCCGCCTCGGCAAGCATCGCCCGATAAGCCTCGGGGCTTGTGCGCCGGCGGTTGATGCGCAGGGTCATGGGCGGGTGGCTCAGTCCCGCCGCCAGCAGGTTCTGGTACTGGTCCGGGTACTGACGGGCAAGACGCTCGATCCACCAGCCGGGATAGCTGAAGCGGGTCGTTTCGTCCTGGTCCGCCTGCGCTTCGAGGGCCTGGGCCTTTCGCAGGTAGTGACGCAGCACGCCATTGACGAAGCCGGCGGCCCAGGGCTTGCCCAGGCTGCGCGCGGCTTCCACCGTCTGGTGCACGACGGCGGGATGGGGAGCACGCCCGGCCCGCAGCTCGTTCAGTCCCACCAGGAGCAGGGCGCGCAGCAGGCTGTCCTTCACCGGCCGGGAGGCGAGGGCTTTCAGGTGGGCCTGCAGGCGCGCCAGATGGCGCAGGGTGCCGAAGCTCAAGTCCTGCACGGCACGCGCTTGCCGCGGCTCGGCCAGGGTGGCGGTGGCCGCCCGCAGCGCCTCCGTGAGACTCCGGCCGGCCAGCACCGCGGCCACCACGCGGGCCGCTTGCGCCTGCGCTTCAGCCGCCGCCACGGGCCAGGTCCGTGAGGAGAAAGCGGGCGACAAGGCCCGCAAGAAGTGCCGTTTTGATCCGGTTGCCCAACATGGAAGCTTGAGGGGTGAAGGGATGCCGCCTTAGATGCCGGGGCGATGGTGAAAATTCAATGGGGTGCCGCCCCAAGGCGGATGCCGGGCCGCAGCCAGTCAGCGGCGGCAAAGGCTTCCGCGGTGAGGCGCCGGCCTCCTTCCCGCTGCAGTTCCGTGATCCGCAGCACGCCCTCCCCCGTGGCCACGCGCAGGCCCTGACGGTCAACGCTGAGAATCTCCCCGGGCGCGCCCGCCCCGCCCGGCTCACTGACGGCAAACCACAGGCGAAGCCGCTGCGGGCCCAGCCAGGTGTAGGCGACGGGAGCCGGATTGAAGGCCCGCACCGCCCGCGCGAGGCTCGCCGCCGGCTGGGTCCAGTCGATGCGGGCCTCCTCCTTGGTGATCTTGGGCGCATAGGTGGCCTGCGCCTCGTCCTGGGGCTCGGGCGTGAGGGTGGGAAGCTGCGCCAGCGCCTCCACGATGGCGGCCGCCCCCAGTTGCGCCAGGCGATCGTGGAGTGTGTGCGCCGTGTCGTCCGGCGCGATGGGGCAGGGTTTTCTGAGCAGCATGGGGCCGGTATCGAGTCCTTCGTCCATTTGCATGATGGTGATGCCGGTCACGGTATCGCCCGCCAGGATGGCCCGCTGGATGGGGGCAGCCCCCCGCCAGCGGGGCAGCAGCGAAGCATGGATGTTGAGGCACCCCCAGCGGGGCAGGCTCAGCACCTCCCGCGGCAGCAGCAGGCCATAGGCCGCCACCACCATGACCTCGGGGGCGAGATGCCGCAGCGCGGCCTTGAGCTCCGGATCCCGCAGGGTTGCGGGTTGCGCCACGGCCAGGCCCATATTCTCCGCCAGCACCTTGACCGGGCTGGGGGTCGGCTTCAGGCCGCGACCAGCGGGGCGGTCCGGCTGGGTGAGGACGAGGAGGATCTCATGACCGGCGGCGATTAAGGATTTCAGCGCAGCCGCCGCAAATTCTGGAGTACCGGCGAAGACGACACGCATGCGGGCTCACATGGTCTCGCGTTCGCGTTTTTTGAGCTTCTGCCGGATGCGGTTCTGCTTGAGCCGGGAAAGATATTCGACGAAGACCCTGCCCTTGAGGTGATCCATTTCATGCTGGATGCACACCGCAAGCAAACCCTCCGCATCGAGGGTGAACGGCCGCCCCTCCTGGTCCAGGGCGCGCACGGTGATGCGGGCGGCGCGCTTGACCTTGTCATAAATGCCGGGCACCGAAAGACACCCTTCCTCGTATTCCGCCTCCCCCTCGGCCCGCACCAGCTCGGGGTTGATGAACACCCGGAGCTCGTCGCGGGTTTCCGACACATCGATGACGATGACCTGCTCGTGCACGTCCACCTGGGTGGCCGCCAGGCCGATGCCGGGCGCGGCATACATGGTCTCGGCCATGTCGGCCACCAAGCAGCGGATGCGGTCGTCCACCGATGCCACCGGCTTGGCCACGGTGTGCAGACGCGGGTCCGGATAATGAAGGATTTTTAAGATCGCCATCGAAAAAACGCTTGCCCGGTGAAGATTTTATATGCAGAATTTCAAGCAAACTCCAGCATCCGCTTTGCATAAGGCCGGTCCATGTCGCTGGAGTTCCCGCAAACGCACATCGATCGAGGGTGCCCATGCGTAAAGCCATTATAACGTCGCTCGTGGTTGGCAGTTTCCTGGCCGGCTTCCATTCCTGGGGCGCCCGCGCAGAAGAGGCGCAGATCAAGGACGACGCGCCGGACCGCTACGTCGTGGTCAAAGGCGACACCCTCTGGGGCATCGCCGGCAAATTCCTCAACGAACCCTGGCGCTGGCCAGAAATCTGGCAGCTCAACCGGGAGCAGATCAAAAATCCCCACCGCATCTATCCCGGCGACGTCGTGGTGCTGGAGCGGGGCAGTGACGGCAAGGGGCGGCTGAAGCTCGTCCGCAGCCAGAAATACCAGGGCCGCGAGGTGGTGGTGCTGAAGCCCACGATGCGGGAGATGCCGCGGCCGGAAGCCGCCGCCATTCCCGTCATCTCCCCCGCCGACATCGGGCCTTTCCTCACCCAGCCGCTGGTGATCGAGGAGGATGGCCTGCGGAACGCGCCCCAGATCGTCGCCTCGGAGGAGGAGCGGGTGGTCATCGGGGCGGGCAACCGTGCCTACGTGGCAGGCCTCAAGGCGGGGGATCGGGAGCAATGGCAGGTGTTCCGCCCGGGCCGGGCCCTGGTGGACCCGGACAGCGGCCAGACCCTGGGCTATGAAGCCGTCTATCTGGGGGAGGCGCGGGTGAAACGTTTCGGGGAGACCTCCACCATCGAAATCGTCCGCGCCGCCGCCGAAATCAACAAGGGCGACCGCCTCGTGCCGCTGGGAGAGGCGGAGCTCAGCAATTTCGTCCCCCACGCACCGGAAAAGCCGGTGCGGGGGCGCATCGTCGCCATCCACTCCGGTGTGGCTGAGGCCGGCCCCAAAGCCATCGTCGCCATCAATCTGGGCAAACGGGATGGCCTGGAACGGGGGCAGGTGCTTGCCCTCTACCGCCATGGCATGACGGTGAAGGTGGCCGACCAGGCCGAGGAGAGCCGGCCGCTGCGCAACTGGCACCAGACGGAATGCCTGAAGAAGGATGCCAAGGTAAGCTTCGACCAGTTCTATGACCGCAAGGAGGCCTGGGGCCCCTGTCCCCCCGAGGATGCCCAGAAGGGCATGGTCAAGCTGCCGGACGAGCGCTATGGTCTGCTGCTCGTCTTCCGCACCTTCGACCGGGTGTCCTACGGCCTGGTGATGCAGGCGGCATCCGCCGTACACCAGGGGGACGTGGTCACCAATCCTTAAGCCTCCTTCCGGCCCCCCGCCCCGTGGCCGTGATGGGCGCGCGGTTGAGTGACTTCTCCCCCGCCGGCAAGGCGAGGTCGGCCCGCCGCGGCTTCCCGCCGGCGCCGGCAGCGTTCCTTCCCTCTGCCAAACGGCCCGCCCGCCGCGGACGGGAGCGTGCCGCGGGGTAATCCATGGAACAGGGGGACGAGGTCCTCGAGTGGGTCGCCTTGGCCCTGATTCCCGGCCTTTCCGGGGAACGTTACCGGCGGCTTCTCTCTCGCTTCGGCCTCCCGGAAGCCATTTTCCACCAGCCCCCTTCCGTGCTAGCCACGGTGGTGGAACGGGAGCTCGCCCAAGCCATCGCCGCCCGCGCCTTCGACCGGGAGAAACTGGAACGCACCCGCGCCTGGCTTCGGGACCCCGCAAACCAGGTGCTCACCCTGGCCGACCGCCGCTATCCCCAGCGGCTCCTGGAAATTCCCGACCCTCCGCCGCTCCTCTACGTGAAGGGCGATCCGGCCTGGTTCTCCCGGCCGGCCTTTGCCATCGTGGGCAGCCGCAATGCCACCGCCCAGGGACGCCGGGATGCCGCCGCCTTCGCCGAAACCCTCTCCCGGCAGGGCTGGTGCATCGTCAGTGGCCTTGCCCTGGGCATCGATGCCGCCGCCCATGAAGGCGGACTGGCCGGCGGGGGCGGCAGCATCGCCGTGGTGGGCACGGGGTTGGATACCGTCTATCCGGCGGCCCACCGGGAACTGGCCCACCGGCTGGCCCAGGGAGGGGCGCTGGTGTCGGAATTCCCCTTGGGCACGCCACCCCGGGGGGAAAACTTTCCCCGCCGCAACCGCCTGATCAGCGGCCTGGCCCGCGGCTTGCTGGTGGTGGAGGCGGGCATGAAGAGCGGCTCCCTCATCACCGCCCGCCTTGCCGCGGAACAGGGACGGGAGGTGTTCGCGCTACCCGGCTCCATACACAGTCCCCTGAGCAAAGGCTGCCACTATCTCATCAAGCAGGGAGCCAAGCTGGTGGAAAGCGCCCAGGACATTCTCGAGGAGCTGGGTTGCACCGTGGCGCCCGCAGCTCCCGCGCCGCCCACCGCTGGAGCCACCTTGAGCGAGGAGGCGGCCATGTGTCTGGCCGCCCTTGGGCAGGCGCCCTGCGGGCTCGACGCCCTCGTCCTGCGCACCGGATTGACGCCGGAGAAGCTTTCCTCCATCCTGTTGGAACTGGAGCTCGCCGGCCGCGTGGCCGCGCTTCCCGGTGGCCTCTACCAGGCGATCCACTGAACGACCCCTAAAACAATCCGGGAAGCGGATGTTCGATATCCTCGTCTATCTCTTCGAAAACTTCTTCCGTCCCGCCGGCCAGCCCGATGAAGGCCGGCTTGCGCGGGAGCTCGCTAAAGCCGGCTTTGGCGAGGCCGACATCGCCCGGGCCTTCGATTGGTTCCAGGCGCTGTCCCAGCTCGAGGACCTTCACCTGCCGGCCGGGGCGGCGAGCCGCTGCTACGCCCCCGAAGAGCTCCAGCGCCTCGATGCCGCAAGCCGCGGTCTCATTGCCTTCCTGGAAGCCTCGGGGCTGCTCACCGCCGCGGAGCGGGAATGGGTGATCGACCGCCTTTGCGCCCTCGATGAGCCGGAAATCGGCATCGAACAGGTGAAATGGATCGTCCTCATGGTGCTCTGGAGTGAGGGACGGGATTACGTTCTCGTGGAGGATTTCCTCACCGGTTCACCCCAAGGCCCCCTGCACTGATCATTGCGCCCCCGGGGATTGCGGCTTGCCAGCGCAACGCCCGAGCCCTTAATATCCGGCGGCCGTTCACCCGCATCATCCCATGTCCCAGCGTTTGCTCATCGTCGAATCGCCATCCAAGGCGAAAACCCTGAAAAAGTACCTCGGCAATGGTTTCGACGTGGTCGCTTCCTACGGCCATGTGCGTGACCTCGTGCCCAAGAGCGGCGCAGTGGACCCGGAGCACGGCTTCGCCATGAAATACCAGCTCATCGAACGGAACGCCAAGCACGTGGAGGCTTTGGCCAAGGCGGCGAAGGGCGCCCGGGAAATCCTGGTGGCCACCGACCCGGACCGGGAGGGGGAGGCCATTGCCTGGCACATTGCCGAAATCCTGCGGGAAAAGAAGCTCCTCAAGGACAAACCCCTGCGGCGCGTCGTTTTCTACGAGATCACCAAAAGCGCGGTAGAGGAAGCCCTCGCCCACCCGCGGGACATTTCCATGCCCCTGGTGAACGCCCAGCAGGCGCGCCGCGCCCTGGACTACCTGGTGGGCTTCAACCTTTCGCCCCTGCTCTGGCGCAAGGTGCGCCGGGGCCTTTCCGCGGGCCGGGTGCAAAGTCCGGCGCTGCGCCTCATCGTGGAGCGGGAGGAGGAAATCGAAGCCTTCGTGCCCCGGGAGTACTGGACCATCCACCTCACCTCCCACAAGGGACGCCAGAAATTCGGCGCCCGACTCATCCAGTTCGAAGGCCGCAAGCTGGAACAGTTCAGCCTCGGAGACCAGGCCGAAGCCGATGCGGTGCTCGCCCGCCTGCGGGAGGCGGGCGAAGTCGCCCTGGTGCGCAGCGTGGAAAAGCGCAAGAAGACCCGCTCGCCCTCGCCCCCGTTCACCACCTCTACCCTGCAGCAGGAGGCGGTGCGCAAGCTGGGGTTGTCTGCGGAAAAGACCATGCGCATCGCCCAGCAGCTCTACGAAGGGGTAGACATCGGCGGTCAGGCCGTGGGTCTCATCACCTACATGCGCACGGATTCCGTGAATCTCGCGCGGGAGGCGGTGGAGGAGATCCGCGCCTATATCGCGGAACATTTCGAAGCCGGTTATCTGCCCAGGCAGCCGGTCACCTACCGGAACAAGTCGAAAAATGCCCAGGAGGCCCACGAGGCCATCCGCCCCACCTCCATCGCGCGCACGCCGGAGGCGATGCGCAAATACCTGACGGCGGAACAGGCCAAGCTTTACGAGATGATCTGGAAGCGGGCACTCGCTTCGCAGATGAGCCCCGCCAAATATGACACCGTGAGCCTGGACATCGAGCTGGGCGCGGGCACCCTGTTCCGCGCCAGCGGCCAGACCCTCACCTTCCCCGGCTTCATCGCCGTCTATCAGGAAGGCGCCGACGAAGTGCCGGAGGAGGAAGGGGAGATGCGGCTGCCGCCCCTAGAAGAGGGGGAGGAGGTGCCGGTGGACGAGGTCTTCGGCGAACAGCACTTCACCCAGCCGCCCCCCCGGTATTCCGAAGCGAGCCTGGTCAAGGCCCTGGAGGAATACGGCATCGGCCGCCCCTCCACCTACGCCACCATCATTTCCACGCTGCTCAAGCGCGAATATGTGGTGCTGGACAAGAAACGCTTCCGTCCCACCGACGTGGGGCGGGTGGTAAAC
The DNA here is from genome assembly GCA_023511995.1 of Burkholderiales bacterium. Classification (NCBI taxonomy): domain Bacteria; kingdom Pseudomonadati; phylum Pseudomonadota; class Betaproteobacteria; order Burkholderiales; species Burkholderiales bacterium. The sequence goes on along the minus strand of JAIMAL010000013.1, from coordinate 9,812 downwards.
AAGTTCCTCACCGAACACTTCACCCGCTATGTGGACTACGATTTCACCGCCCGCCTGGAGGACCAGCTGGATGACATCTCCAACGGCAAGGAGGACTGGATCCCCGTTCTGGAGCGCTTCTGGAAGGATTTCTCCCGGCAACTGGCGGACAAACAGGGCATCGCCCGCCGGGAGGTGACCAGCGAAGCCCTCGAGGAGGCCTGTCCCAAATGCGGCCGACCCCTTACCCTGCGCTTGGGCAAGCGGGGCCGTTTCATCGGCTGTTCCGGCTACCCGGAGTGCGACTACACCCGCAATGCCAACGAGAGCGCAGAAGCCTCAGCGGCCCCGGCGGAGACCCTGGAGGGGCGCCATTGCCCCAAGTGTGGGAGCGGCCTCCTGATCAAGTCGGGACCCTACGGCAAATTCATCGGTTGTGCCGCCTACCCGAAATGCCGTTACATCGAGCCCCTGGAAAAACCCCGGGACACAGGGGTCACCTGCCCGGAATGCAAACAGGGGACGCTCTTGGAGCGGAAAAGCCGCTACGGCAAACTTTTCTATTCTTGCAGCCGCTATCCGGAATGCCGCTATGCGGTCTGGAATCCCCCCCTTGCGCAATCCTGCCCGAAATGCGGCTGGCCCATTCTCACCCTGAAGACCACCAAGCGGCGGGGTACGGAAAAGGTCTGTCCGCAAAAGGACTGCGGTTTCAGCGAGCCCGTGGAGGCGCCGGAGGGCGCCTGAAACCCCCTCAGACGTCGATGTTGCGGGCCACCAGGGCGTTGGCTTCGATGAACGCCCGGCGGGGTTCCACCGCCTCGCCCATCAGGGTGGTGAAAATCTCGTCGGCGGCGATGGCGTCCTCGATCTGCACCTTGAGCAGCCGCCGCACCGCCGGGTCCATGGTGGTCTCCCACAGCTGCTCCGGATTCATCTCCCCGAGGCCCTTGTAGCGCTGGATCTGCAGGTTGCGCTGCACCTCTTCCAAGAGCCAGTCGAGCGCCTGTTTGAAGCTGGTGATGGCAATCTCCTTCTCCCCCCGCCGGATGCTGGCACCCGGCCCCATGAGACCCTGGAGGAGCGCCGCGGTGGCGCGCAGCTGAGCGTAATCGCCGCTTTCCAGGAAATCCCGGTCCAGGGCGGAAGTCTGCAGATTCCCGTGATGGCTGCGGGTGATGATGATCCGGTGGCTTTCGCTGGGCTCGTGGTATTCCGCACGCAGGGTGACCGCCGGGTCGTTCAGCACAGCAGCGAGGGCCTCGGCGGCAGCCAGCGCGCGATCCGCCGTGGAAAGGTCGAGGGGGGGTGTATTGAGCAGGGCATAAAGGGTGGCTTTGTCGATCACCTTCGACAGTCGCTCGATCACCGCCTCGGAGAGAAGGTAGGACTTGGCGAGAGCCGCCAGCGCCTCCCCCGTGAGGGGTTTGGCCCCCGCAGCGGGGGTGAGGACGGTATCGGTGAGGGCAAGCTCGAGGAGGTATTCCTTGAGCTCGTGGTCATCCTTGAGATAACGCTCCTGCTTGCCGTGTTTGACCCGGTAGAGGGGCGGCTGGGCGATATAGACATAGCCCCGCTCGATGAGCTCCGGCATCTGGCGATAGAAGAAGGTGAGAAGCAGCGTGCGGATGTGGGAGCCGTCCACGTCCGCATCGGTCATGATGATGATGCGGTGGTAGCGGACCTTGTCCGGCGAATATTCATCCTTGCCGATACCGGTGCCCAAGGCGGTGATGAGGGCGGCGATTTCCGCCGAGGACAACAGCTTGTCGAAGCGCGCCCGCTCCACGTTGAGGATCTTGCCCTTCAGGGGCAGGATGGCCTGGAAGCGGCGATCCCGCCCCTGCTTGGCGGAACCCCCGGCGGAATCCCCCTCCACGATGTAGAGCTCCGACTGGGCGGGATCCCTTTCCTGGCAATCGGCAAGCTTCCCCGGCAGGCCCATGGAATCCAGGACCCCTTTGCGGCGGGTCATTTCCCGGGCACGGCGGGCCGCCTCCCGGGCGCGGGCCGCCTCGATGATCTTGGAGGCGATGATTTTGGCGTCCGTGGGCCGCTCCGCGAGGAATTCCGCCAGTTTCGCCGCCACAATCTCCTCCACCACCGGCCGCACCTCGGAGGAAACGAGCTTGTCCTTGGTCTGGCTGGAAAACTTGGGGTTGGGCACTTTCACCGAGAGGACGCAGGTCAGCCCCTCCCGCATATCATCGCCGGTGGTCTCCACCTTGGCCTTTTTGGCGAGCTCATTCTGCTCGATGTAATTGTTGAGGGTGCGGGTAAGCGCCGCGCGCAAGCCCGTGAGATGGGTGCCGCCATCCCGCTGGGGAATATTGTTGGTGAAACAGAGGACGTTCTCCTGATAGGCGTCCGTCCACTGCATGGCCACTTCGACGGTGATGCCGTCTTTCTCGCCTCGGGCATAGAAGATGTTGGGGTGGAGGACGTTCTTGGTGCGGTTCATATACTCCACAAACCCCTTCACGCCGCCGGAGAAGGCGAAATGCTCCTCCTTGCCGGTGCGCTGGTCCACCAGGGTGATGGAAACGCCGTTGTTGAGGAAGGAAAGTTCCCGCAGGCGCCGGGCAAGGATATCGTAGTGGTACTCCACATGGCCGAAGATCTCCTTGTCGGCCATGAAATGCACTTCCGTGCCCCGCTGCTTCGTCTCCCCGATCACCCGCAGGGGCGCCACCGGCTCGCCGCGACGGAATTCCATGTAGTGCACCTTGCCGTCGCGGCGGATGGTGAGCTTCAGCCACTCGGACAGCGCATTCACCACCGACACCCCGACGCCGTGCAGGCCCCCAGAGACCTTGTAGGAGTTGGAATCGAATTTTCCCCCCGCGTGCAGCACGGTCATGATCACTTCCGCCGCGGAACGTCCCTCCTCGGGGTGGATGTCGGTGGGAATTCCCCGGCCATTGTCGGCGACGCTGATGGAGTTGTCGGTGTGGATGACCACCCGGATCTCGTTGCAGTAACCGGCCAGGGCCTCGTCGATGGCATTGTCCACCACCTCGAAAACCATGTGGTGCAGGCCCGTGCCATCGGCGGTGTCGCCGATGTACATCCCCGGGCGTTTGCGCACTGCCTCCAGACCCCGCAGCACCTTGATGGCGGAGGAATCGTAGGTCTTGGCCTCCAAGTCCACCTTGTGGGCCTGGGCCTCCTCCTCGCTGCGGAAACAGGCGAGTTTCTCCTCACCGGAAAAGACACACCATTCCCGGCCGGATTTCTTCACGATCAAATCACGCATCGAATCAATCCCAATGTTTCACGTGAAACATGCGCTAGATGCGCATGGGCATCACCACGTACTTGAATCCCGGATCCTCCGGGGCAGTGACCAGGGCACTGCTGGACGAATCCCCCAGGGCCCATTCCACTTCCTTCGCCTCCAGGTGACTCAGCACGTCCAGCAGGTAACTCACGTTGAAGCCGATGTCCAAGGCCTCACCCTCGTAATCGATCTCCAGTTCCTCCTGGGCTTCCTCCTGCTCGGCATTGGTGGCCAGCACCTTCAGGCTGTTTTTGGTGAGGACCAGCCGCACACCCCGCACCTTCTCGTTGGAAAGGATCGCCGCCCGCTGCAGGGCCTGCTGCAGCAGCAGCCGGTCCACCCGGAAGCGGTTCCGGTAGCCGGTGGGGATCACCCGGTTGTAGTCCGGGAATTTGCCGTCCACCACCTTGGAATCCAGGACGATGGCGTCGAAGGCGAAGCGCACCTGATTGCGGGCGAGGCGCACCGTCACCGGCTCCTCGCTTTCCCCCAGCAACCGGGCAAGCTCCAGCACCGTCTTGCGCGGCACGATCAGCTCCTGCGGCTCCCCTGCTGCCTCCGGCAGCGCCTGCTGGGACAAGCTCAGTCGGTGGCCGTCGGTGGCCACCAGCCGCATCTGGCCCTCCCCCACCACCAGCAGCATGCCATTGAGGTAATAGCGGATGTCCGCCTGGGCCATGGCGAACTGCACCTGGCCGATGGCATGGCGAAGCCGCCTTTGCTCGAGGACGATCTGTCTGCCTTCCCCTTCCGCCGCGCTGAAACGGGGAAAATCCTCTGCAGGCAAAGTCTGCAGGCTGAAGCGGCTTTTTCCTGCCCTTACCACCAGCCTGCTGTCCTGGAGTTCCAAGCTCACCACAGCGTTCTCCGGCAGGGCGCGCAGGATGTCCTGCAGTTTCCTCCCCGAGCAGGTGGTCTGGAAAGCTTGTTCACAGTGGCCGGGTGTGGTTTCGCAGCGGATCTGGATTTCCAGATCCGTAGCAAGGAAGCTCAGCCGCGCCTCCCCACCCTCCAGGAGCACATTGGAGAGGATGGGAAGGGTGTGTTTGCGCTCGACGATGCCGGTGACCGCCTGCAGGCCTTTGAGCAGGACGTCCCGGTCGGCTTGGATCAATAGCATTGTTGTTTTCCCTTGTGGTAAGTCTGATAAGGGCGCTGGATATGTGGATAACTGAAAAAATGGTTTTCCTTCAATCCCTTGCTGTGCCTCTGCCTGTGCATGAAGCAGGGGAGGAAAGGCGGACGGTTTTGTGGAGGATTTCTTTTCCCCCGCTGTACGCCCCTTTGTCCCCAAAACACCCCCAGCCTACCCTCACCTTGTTCCCCCCTCAGCTGCGCAGGGTCTGCATGAGGACAGTGAAATCCCGGTTGAGGGTCGGGTCCACATTGCGAAGTTCCTCAATGCGGCGGCAGGCGTGGAGCACCGTGGTGTGGTCCCGTCCGCCAAAGGCATCGCCGATGTCCGGCAGGCTGAGCTGGGTCAGTTCCTTGGCCAGCGCCATGGCGATCTGCCGGGGCCGGGCCACTACCCGGGAGCGTTTCTTGGAGTACATCTCGGCGACCTTGATCTTGTAATAGTCGGCCACCGTCTTCTGGATGTTCTCGATGGAAATCTGCCGTGTCTGCACCGCCAGCAGGTCCTTGAGGGCCTCCTTGGCCAGGTCCACGGAGATGGGCTGGCCGGTGAAGCGGGAATAGGCAATCACCCGCTTGAGCGCCCCTTCCAGCTCCCGCACATTGGAATGGATTTGCTTGGCGATGAAAAACGCCACCTCCTCCCCCAGCTCTACGTTTTCCCCTTCCGCCTTCTTGAGGAGGATGGCCACCCGCATCTCCAGCTCCGGTGGTTCGATGGCCACGGTGAGTCCCCAGCCGAAGCGGGAGACGAGTCGGTCCTCGATGCCCTGCATTTCCTTGGGATAGGTGTCGCAGGTGATGATCACCTGCCGACGGGCCTCGATCAAGGCGTTGAAAGCGTAGAAGAATTCCTCCTGGGTGCGGCTTTTGCCGGCGAAAAACTGGATGTCGTCGATGAGGAGGAGATCCAGGGAATGGTAGTAGCGCTTGAAATCATTGAAGGATTTGTGTTGGTAAGCGCGTACTACGTCTGAAACATAGCGTTCCGCATGGATGTAGCTGATCTTCGCGTGACGATTGTGCTCCAGCACCAGGTTGCCGATGGCCTGGATGAGATGGGTCTTGCCCAGCCCCACGCCGCCATAGACAAACAGCGGGTTGTAGGCGGCCCCCGGATTTTCTGCCACCTGCAGGGCTGCCGCCCGCGCCAGCTGGTTCGCTTTTCCGGTGACGAAGTTGGCAAAGGTAAAGGCGGGATTGAGCCCCGTGGGGTTTTCTTTTTCCCGCTGTACAAGGCCAAAGGCCTTGGCCTCGGCTGTCTTCCCTTCCGGCCTGCCCTCTGCCTGGCCCAGGGCCACCTCCACCGTGACGGGACGGCCGAAGTGCGCCTCCGCGAGCTCCTGGATGCGGCCCAGGAATTTGTCCTTCACCCACTGCTGCACGAAGCGATTGGGGGCGATCAGCCGCACCCCTTCCCCACCCTCCTCGGCGCGCAGGGGTTTGATCCAGGTGTTGAACTGTTGCGGCGTCAACTCCTTGCCGAACCGCTCGAGACAATGCTGCCAAAAGCCTTCCATCCGGATTCGCCTTCGTTTGTCTTAAAGTCGTTGGGGTTAAGGAGTGGCCCAGCCGGGCGGGGGGAGGTGCCATTGTACCCCAACCACGACAGTTATCCACAGGAAAAGGGGCGGGCGGCGAGGATTTAATCATTGACAGGGGAGCCCCAATCCCGCTTAAATATGCGGTTTTCAGATTTCAAGGCCGAAGGCAGACGATGAAACGCACCTACCAGCCCTCCGTTGTGCGCCGCAAGCGTACCCATGGTTTCCTCGTGCGGATGCGGACCAAGGCCGGCCGCGCCGTGATCAACGCTCGCCGCGCCAAGGGTCGCAAACGCCTGGCCGTCTGACCGTTGCCGGTGGTGGGGGAAGCCTTTCCCTTCCCCCTGCCCGCGGGGTGTGCCGGTGACGGCCCGCTACGGTTTCCCGCAAAGACGCCACCTGCGGAAAACGGACGAGATCTCGTCCGTTTTCGGTTTTAAGCGGCGGGCAAGCAGCGCCCATTTCACCGTTTGGGTCCGCCCCAATGGCTTAAGCTACGCCCGGCTTGCCATCATGGTGCCGCGGCGCGTGGCGTCCCGGGCGGTGGATCGCAACTACATGCGGCGGGTGGTGCGGGAAGTCTTTCGCCTGGGGCAGGCGGGCTTCGGCGCCTGTGATGTCGTGGTGCGGGTCGCCAAGCCCTTCTGCCGGAAGGACTTTTCCTCGGTACGGGAGGAACTCCTGCGCCAGCTTGCGAGATTGTGTCCATGTCCCGAATCCTCATCGGTCTGATCCGCCTCTACCAATACCTCTTGAGCCCCCTCCTCGGGGACCGCTGTCGCTATCACCCAACCTGCTCGGACTATGCCTGCGAGGCCATCCGAACCCACGGGCCGCTGCGGGGGATGGGGTTGGCCGGCCGGCGACTTTTGCGCTGCCATCCCTGGGCGGCGGGGGGATGGGATCCCGTGCCCCCTGCCTCCAGGAAAGCTTGAGCACCTCCCATGGACACCCAGCGCCTCATCCTCTTCATCGTCTTTTCCTTTTCTCTGCTCCTCCTCTGGGAGTCCTGGCAGGAATACCACGCGCCGAAAACGCGGCCGGCGGCGGTTCAGCCAGACAGCGTGCCGAAGGCGCATACCTTGCCTGAGGGTGCCGCACCGTCCCCCGCCCCGAACAGCGGCGCGCCCTTAAGCAAAGGCCAGCGCATTTCCGTGCGCACCGATTTGCTGGACGCGGAAGTCGACACCCAGGGAGGCGACCTGCGCCGGGTGGTGCTGCTGAAACATGGCGCGGCGACCGACCGGAAAAAACCTTTGGTGCTCTTAGCCGACGAGCCGCCTCACTATTACGTGGCGCAAAGCGGGCTCCTGGGCGAGGGACTCCCCAGCCACAAGGAAACCTTCCGCGCCGAAGCCACCGCCTACACCCTCGTTCCGGACCAGTCCAGCCTCACCGTCCGCCTCTACTGGGAAGGCCCAGGGCCGGTGCGGGTCACCAAGTCCTACACCTTCCACCGGGGCAGCTATGTGATCGACGTGGGGTACGAAGTCCACCGCGCGGGAGAGTCCTCGAACCCTGCCGCCTATTTCCAGTTCCTGCGGGATGACTCGCCCCCCGAAGGGGAATCCCGCTTCCTTTCCACCTACACTGGCCCCGCCCTCTACACCGAGGCACAGAAGTTCAGGAAACTGTCCTTCTCCGACGTCGCCAAGGGCGTGAGCCCCATCACCGCCCAGGATGGCTGGGTAGCCATGGTGCAGCATTATTTCCTGGCGGCCTACCTGCCGCCGCCGGGAGTTGCGCGGGAATATTACGCCCGCAAGGTGGCGGACAACCTCTACACCGCCGGCGTGATTTTGCCCCTCTCCTCGAAAGCCGAAGGCACGCTGCAGGTGACCACCCGCCTCTATGTGGGTCCCCAGGAGCAGGACACCCTCAAGGCCCTTGCCCCGGGCCTGGAGCTCGCGGTGGACTATGGCATGCTCACCGTGCTTGCCGCGCCCCTCTTCTGGCTCCTCAAGACCCTCCACGACTGGCTGGGGAACTGGGGCTTTGCCATCATCGCCCTCACCGTCATCATCAAGCTGGTCTTCTACCCCCTTTCCGCTGCCAGCTACCGTTCCATGGCCAAGCTGAAGGCGGTGGCGCCCAGGCTCCAGCGCATCAAGGAACTCTATGGGGATGACCGGCAGAAGCTGCACCAGGCCATGATGGAGCTCTACAAGACGGAAAAGATCAATCCAATGGGCGGCTGTCTGCCGGTTCTGGTGCAGATTCCCGTCTTCATCGCCCTCTACTGGGTGCTCCTCTACAGCGTGGAGATGCGGCATGCCCCCTTCATCCTGTGGATTCAGGATCTCACCGCTCCCGATCCCTATTACGTGCTGCCCATCCTCATGGGGCTGTCCATGATCGTGCAGACCAAGCTCAACCCCACGCCGCCGGACCCCATCCAAGCGAAGGTGATGATGATCATGCCGGTGGTCTTCTCGGTCATGTTCTTTTTCTTCCCCGCCGGCCTCGTCCTCTACTGGCTGGTCAACAACCTCCTCTCCATCCTCCAGCAGTGGCGCATCAACCACGTGCTGGGGATGGCGGAAAAAGGTGGCCTCGCCCGCTGACACCATCGCCGCCATCGCCACTGCCCCGGGGCGCGGGGCCATTGGCGTGGTGCGGGTGTCGGGCCCGGCCACGCGGGCCATCGCCCAAGGCATCCTGGGTCGAATCCCGGTCCCCCGCCACGCCACCCTGGCGGATTTCCTCGATGCCCAGGGCGAGGTGCTGGATCAGGGCATCGCCCTCTTCTTCCCCGCCCCCCATTCCTTCACCGGCGAGGACGTGCTGGAGCTGCAGGGACACGGGGGTCCCGCCGTGCTGCAACTGGTGCTCACCCGCTGCCTCGCCCTGGGGGCGCGCCTGGCCGAGCCGGGGGAATTCACCCGCCGCGCGTACCTCAACGACAAGCTGGACCTCGCCCAGGCCGAAAGTGTGGCCGATCTCATCGAGGCCGCCACCGCCCAGGCGGCGAGGAGTGCCCTGCGTTCCCTGCGCGGGGAATTCTCCCGGGAAGTGGGTGCCCTGCGAGATGCCCTCATTGACCTGCGCATGCTGGTGGAAGCCACCCTCGACTTTCCCGAAGAGGAGCTGGAATTTCTCGAGGCGGCCCATGCCCGGGAAAAACTCTCCGCCTTAAGGCAGCAGCTCGACGCGGTTTTCGCCCGCGCCCGCCAGGGGAGTCTCCTCCGGGAAGGCCTGCATGTCGTGTTGATCGGCCGGCCCAACGTGGGCAAATCCAGTCTCCTCAACCGCCTGGCGGGGGAGGAGGTGGCGCTGGTCACCCCCATTGCCGGCACCACCCGCGACACCGTGCGGGAACTCATCCAGCTTGACGGCATTCCCGTGCACATCATCGACACCGCGGGGTTAAGGGAGACCACGGACGAGGTGGAGCGGTTGGGCATCGCCCGCACCTGGGCCGCGGTGGAGAAGGCCAACATCGCCCTCCTGGTGACGGAAGCGGGAACGGCGCCGGCAGCGGAGGACGAAGCCATCCTCGCGCGGCTGCCCGCCGGACTGCCGGTGTTGCGGGTGGTGAACAAGATCGATCTGCTGGGGGAAGCCCCGCGCCTGGCGGAGGAGACCGTTTATCTTTCCGCCAAGACCGGTGCCGGCATCGAGCTTTTGCGTCGCCGCCTGCTTGCCCTGGCCGGCTGGCAGGAGACGGGGGAAGGCGTGTTCATGGCCCGCGCCCGGCATCTGGAGGCACTGACGCGGGCCCGCGCCCATCTGGAAGCGGCGGATACCCACTGGCAGGAGCTGGAGCTTATGGCGGAAGAACTGAAACTTGCCCACAACGCCCTGGCTACCCTCACCGGCGAATTCACCTCGGACGATCTTCTGGGGGAGATTTTCGCCCGCTTTTGTATCGGAAA
>JAIMAL010000012.1 GCA_023511995.1 Burkholderiales bacterium | reverse complement strand
GCAGATCTGCCGCTCGAGGTAGGCGAGGGTGTCGCGGTGCTCGGTGAAGAGCACCAGCTTCTGGTGCGGCGAAGGCACGGGCCTGGGGATGGAGCCGGCGCCGTAGGGCGGCGCAGGGGGTTCTCCCGTGGTAAGCGTGCCGGGCGCGAAGAGCTCGCCGAGCAGTTGCGACAGCTCGCGCCACTTGGTGTCCTGGCCGCTGCGGCGCACGTCGGCGGCGAGCGCCTCCAGACGCGCGAGTGTCTCGATCTCGAGCTTGAGCTCGGCGATGGTGCTCGCGGCCGTGGCCTGGTCGAGGATCTCTTCCTCGGCGGCCTCGACCTCGTTCTCGGGCGCCTCCTCGAGGTCTTCCACGTCCTCCTCGTCGAGCAGCGGGCCCGCCGCCACAGGCGCCGGCGCCGTGGCACCCCGTTGCAGCAGCTCTAGCTCGCGCAGCCGCTTCTCGAGCCGCTCGCGGCGGCGGCGCAGCGACTGGTAGATCGCCTCCGGCGACGAGGCCAGCCTTCGCTGCAGGATGGTCAGCGCGAAGCCGACCGTTCTGGCGCGCTTGTCGTTGGCGAGCGCCTCGGCGCGGTTGAATTCCTCGCGCACGTAGTCGGTGACTTCCCGGTACAGGCGCGCCTCGGCCGGGGAGAGCTTGTACGGCACCGTGTAGGCGATGCGCTCCGGGAAGAGCGGCGTGCCGTCGAACTTGAGCAGGCTTTCCTTGACCATGCGTCGCATCAGGTCGCTGACGTCGACCTGGTGCACGCCGTCGCGAAAGCGCCCTTCGAAGCGGTCGCCGTCGAGCAGCGCCAGGAACAGCTGGAAGTCCTCTTCCTTGCCGTTGTGCGGCGTGGCCGTCAGCAGCAGGAAGTGGCGTGTGAGGCCCGAGACGAGCTGGCCCAGGCGGTAGCGCTTGGTGTACTTGACTTCGCCGCCGAAGAAGGTGGCCGAGAGCTTGTGCGCCTCGTCGCAGACGACGAGGTCGTAGCGGTTGTCGGGCGCGGCGAGCTTGCGCTGCACGTCCTCGTTACGCGCGAGCTTGTCCAGCCGCGCGATCACCAGGTCGTTTTCGAGAAACCAGTTGCCGGTGCGCGCGGCTTCGAGCTTGTCGTTGGTGAGGATCTCGAAGGGTAGCTGGAACTTGCGGGCAAGCTCGTCCTGCCACTGCTCGGTAAGGCTGCCGGGGCAGATGATGAGGCAGCGTTTCAAATCGCCGCGGGCGATCAGCTCCTTGATGAGGAGTCCCGCCATGATCGTCTTGCCGGCGCCTGGGTCGTCGGCGAGCAGAAAACGTAACGGCTGGCGCGGCAGCATCGCCTCATAGACGGCCGTGATCTGGTGCGGCAGCGGCTCGACGAGCGAGGTGTGCACGGCGAGCACCGGGTCGAACAGGTGCGCCAGGCGAATGCGGTGCGCCTCGGCGACCAGGCGGAACATCGCGCCGTCACCGTCGAAGCTCCACGGGCGGCCGTGCGCGGCGATCGCGAGACGCGGCTCGTCGTGGCGGTAGAGGATTTCGTCGGCCACCTTGCCTCCTGGGTCGCGGTAGACGAGCGTCAGCGCGTCCGGGCCATGCCACTCTACGCTGACCACGCTGACCGCGGCATCAGGAAGGATACCGCGCACGCTTGCACCGGGGGTGAGGTCTTCGAGTTTCATGTCTTGCCGAAAGTCCTCGCCATTCGCTCGTCACCCCGTGCCTGTCCGCACGCCGGAGGCAGGGGTGCCGGTATGAACGCCGGTATCCGTGGGCTGGGTGATGGAGCGTCCCGCTCGGGCCGGGGCTTCGCCGAAGGTCGCCATTCAGATGGCTACCTTTCGGATGGGGCGCGAATGGCGCCATATGATAGGCGGTCTCCAACACCGACGGAAGGTGGATGCCCCCTCTTTGTTTGCGGAGGATTCGCGGTCGAGGTGGGCCGCCGGCCTCGAATTGGCCAGCTCGAGTGCGTCATCCACCCGGCGCGGCAGCGTCGTCACGGCGTGCATGGGCAAGCCGTTGGTGGCGTCGAGGAGATTCTGCAAGCGCTTCAGCACGATGGGTCTGCGCCTTCGCGGCGAGGGTGAGTGTGATCTGGCAGAATAGTGGCATGACTTCAAAAAGTGTGCCCAAGATTGTGCCCATGTTCCAGACTGGAACCCGAACAACCAAGGAACGGCGCGCCTTTGCGCCTGTTCGCTAGCTTCTGTATCGGAGGAAAGCCCTCGGCGCAGCGGGGACGAAGGCCGAGGGAACGGAGGAGGCCGATGCGCGCTCACTCCAATGCAGGGTGCTGGGATGCCCGTGGCGAATCGACTGTTCCCGCGCGCTGGCGGCGTTGACGGCGTCTAGCGGCAGGGCGAGTTCGCTAAGCTTTTTTCACAGCCCGCTCCACCACGGCGCGGCGAACACCGGTTGGGTCAGCGGAAAGACTTCATCACCGCCGTACAGCAGAAGCCCGCCGTCACATCTGTCCCCCTATCCATCCAGAAAGTTTTCCAGGCCCCTGGCATCCGCCGGCTCCGCCCGGGTGGTTGTTTTGACCTCGATGGGCGGGTGCCGCCTGGGCGTCTCGGTGACGAAATCCACCTCCACCCTCCCCGCCGTTCGCCGGCCGGTCTGACGGGCGCCGAGCAACCCCACCGGCATGACACCCAGGGCCCGATCCAGCACCCGGCTGCGCGGGGGAGCCGATGCCGGCGCGGCGTCGTTTCGGCGGCAAGCCAGCCTGCAGCAGCACCTGGCCGAGGCCGAGGAGCTGGGCCGCGACATCAAGCAGCGCGAAGAGCGCATCCGCGCGGCGCTGCAGCAACTGCCGCAGGTGCAGGCGGTCAAGCAGCGCAATGGTGAGCAGCCCGAGCACGCGCGCGTGAGCACCACGGATGCCCACGCGCGGGTGATGATGAAGATGGGCGACGGCAGCTTCAGGCCGGCGTTCAACGTGCAGCTGGCCAGTACCTGCGAAGAGCAGGTCATCGAACGTACCGGCTGCACACCCGGGCAATGGCTGGTCGACGGCGGATTCCCCGCGCACGAGCAGATCGACGCGGTGCACGCGCACACCCAGGGCAACACCCAGGTCATCGCACCGGTGCCCGAGCCCCGGCGCAAGCGCGGTGATGACGACACCCCGCCCGTGGACAAGCACCAGCGCAAGGAGGGTGACAGCGAGGCGGTGGCGCAGTGGCGCAGCCGCATGGCCGGGGGCGAGATCAAGGGGCTATACAGAGCGTTTTGTGGCGCTTTTCGGCAACACCACGCGTGCGCCTCGACCGCTCTTCGGCGTATGCCGGATTTCGTGTTCCTTGGCACGGACACCCTTCGCGCCGAGGCCTGTGGCATGAGGGATGTGCAGCCTACCGGTTTTTTCGCATAATTCACGCCACGCTACGGTCGGGAGAGCCGGAACGCGTGTGCTGGCCGCCTAAAGTTTTGGGCGGCGGAAAAAGGGGAGGAACCCGATGGATAAAAGCCAACTCATCGCCACGATCCTGAGCGAAGTGAAGGATCCGGCTCTGCGCGAACGCCTGCTGCGGCAGGTTGCCGAGGAAGAGAAGACGTCTGACCACTCGCCGTCGATCGTTCTGTCCGAACTGCAAAAGCTGGGCATCGACCCGGATGCTGCGAAGTCGCTTGCGGGATTTCATCTCACGGCGGGCGTCGTCGTGGGGTATCTGGTCGGTGGGCTGTTCTTTGTCGGCGGCACGATCAGCGCGCTTGCCCAGCTATTCGGCGGCGATCTCTTTACCGCCCTGTTCGCAGGATTTTTCGCCGCCATGGGCGCCTATGCCCTGGCATCGACCCGTAAACTGTCACGTCTGAAATCGCAACGCAAGGAGAACCGATGAAGCGCTTCGCAATCGCCCTCGTTACGCTCATCCTGCCCTGGCTTGCCTGGGGTGCCAACGTCGCCCCGCTGGGACTGGAAGTCGGGGTCGCGGATTACGCCGCAGTGAAGGCGAAACTCTCCGGCCAGACGCGCCTCAAGGACGGCGGCATCAACAAATGGACGCAGGGGCCGATGCTCGAAGGCGACGGCGAGGGGCTGGATATCGACGGCCTGCAGAAGATCACCTTTATCTTCGGCCAGGACAAAAAGCTCGACGGCGTCATCATGACCCTCGACAAGGGGCGCTTGCGCGAGGTCACCGCGGCGCTGCGCCAGAAATACAAGACCGTGCGCGAGAACATCCCCTTCGTCGGCGACGCCACGGCGCTCTACCGTCAGGGCGACAGCATCGTCCGCATCGAGGCGCCGCACCTGTCGTTTTCGATGGAAGTGCTCTACCTCACCAACCGTCTGCACGAGGCGTTCAACAAAGGCTCGACGGCCGAAGAAGCCGAGCGCCGCCGCCGGCAAGCCGAAAAGTTCTGAACAGGAGGCGATGCAACCATGAAAAAGACGACCCTGGCCATGCTCATTCTGTGCGCCAGCCTGGCCCTGCCCGCGCGGGCAGGGTTCGAGGAAGGCTTGGCCGCTTACAATCGCGGCGACTATGCCACTGCCCTCAAGGAATGGCGGCCGCTGGCGGAAGCTGGCAATGCAACTGCGCAATTAGGCCTAGGCGTGATGTATGCCAACGGTCAAGGCGTGCCGCAGGACTTCAAGGAAGCGGTCAAGTGGTATCGCCTGGCCGCCGAGCAGGGGCATGCCGTTGCGCAAAACGACCTGGGCGTGATGTATGAAAGGGGCCTAGGCGTTCCGCAGGATTACAGGGAGGCGGTGAAGTGGTATCGCCTGGCCGCCGAGCAGGGGTATGCCACCGCGCAAAGCAACCTGGGCCTGAGGTATGCCACTGGCCAAGGCGTGCCGCAGGACTACAAGGAAGCGGTGAAGTGGTATCGCCTGGCCGCTGAACAGGGGTATGCCTTCGCGCAAAACGACCTGGGCGTGATGTATGAAAGGGGCCAAGGCGTGCCGCAGGATTACAAAGAAGCGGTGAAGTGGTATCGCCTGGCCGCCGAGCAGGGGGTTGTTCTTGCGCAAAACAACCTGGGCCTTATGTATGCCAAAGGCCAAGGCGTGCCGCAGGACTTCAAGGAAGCGGTGAAGTGGTTCCGCCTGGCCGCCGAGCAGGGGAATGCCTCGGCGCAATACAACCTGGGCGTGATGTATGCCAACGGCCAAGGCGTGCCGCAGGACTTCAAGGAAGCGGTCAAGTGGTATCGCCTGGCCGCCGAGCAGGGGCATGCCGACGCGCAGAACAACCTGGGCTGGATGTATGCCAACGGCCAAGGCGTGCCGCAGGACAAGGTGCTGGCCTATGCGCTCTATAACCTTTCCGCTGCCGGCGACCCTTCCTCCAACAACAAGGCGACGCGCAATCGCGACGCCATCGTGAAAGAGATGAGCCCGCGCGAGATCGAAGCCGGCCAGGCGCTGACGAGGGCGCTGGCGCAGCCGGGCAACTTCGGCAAGGCGCTCGATGCCTATCTGAAGAAAGCCGAGGCGCCCCAGCCCGCCGCGCCGACCCCGAAGGCCGACAAGGCGTCCGCGCCGAAAGCCGAGAAGGTCGCCAAGGCGCCCACCACCTCGGCTGCAGACGACCCTTTCCCGCCTGCACCCGCCAAGACGCCTGGCCGCGTGTCTTGCAGCACCCGCTGCATCAACGCCGACTGCTGGCGCACCTATGACGACGGGCGCAAGGTCAAGTTACGCGCCAAGAGCAAGTGGAACCCCTTCGAGAACCGCTTCGAATGGGACGCGGGGCCGTGTTGATTGTCATTCGAAAAAGGAGGAAACCGCATGGGAGGTTTGACATTCTGGCATTTAGGGATCGGCATCGCTCCGCTGCTCGGTCTGGCGGCGCTGGCAGGCGCTGTCTGGTTCGGGGTGCGCGCGGCGCGCAAGACGCCGCTGCTGCCGGCGTCGGAGTCCGGATCGGCCGATGCCGAGAAACTGCGTCCGCTCAAGACCATGACGCACATCGCCTATGGGCTGTATGCAGCAGCGCTGCTTTTCCCCGTGACCGCCATCGCCGCGCTCATCCTCGACTACATCAAACGCGATGAAGCGCGCGGCACCTGGCTGGAAAGCCACTTCGCCTGGCAGATTCGCACTTTCTGGTTCATGCTGCTGTGGGTCGTCGTGGGCATGGCCGCCTTTTTCATCCTGATTGGCTGGCTGGTTCTCGTCGCCGCGGGCATCTGGTTCAT
Source organism: Burkholderiales bacterium (assembly GCA_023511995.1). Classification (NCBI taxonomy): domain Bacteria; kingdom Pseudomonadati; phylum Pseudomonadota; class Betaproteobacteria; order Burkholderiales; species Burkholderiales bacterium. The sequence continues at coordinate 77,386 of JAIMAL010000012.1, read as the reverse complement.
CTACCGGGTGGTGTTCGGCTGGGTGTCGCTCAATGACGGCCGGCCGATGCCGATGAAATCTTAAGGAGCAAACGATGCGTAAAGTGAAGACGGCGGTCGCCGTCCTTCTCGTTGCGGCCGCGGCCCCCGCTGCGGCCATCAGCGTCAAAACCACCGTGGCCAATGCCGAGGTGGTGATTCCCGACGTTCCCCCGATGCAGGCGATTGAGGTCGTGCAGGATGCGCTCTCCGGCTGGATCGGTTCGGCGCCGCTAAGCCTCAAGCCCATCCCTGAGGCATTGCCGCTCCGACCGGGCAAGCCGGGCACCCTGCGCGGCGCGCTGGCGGGGACGCCGACGGAAATCCTCGATTGCGGCGAGGCGGTGGCCGAAGTGCGCAAGGAATCGGGCGGCGTGCGCAACCAGATGGCCTTCAACGGTGATCTCTTCCAGGCCTGCGTCTATCCGTTCAGTAAAGGTGTGAAGGTTTATCTGCGCGCCGTCAACATTGACGCGGCGGAGAGTAGTTTCACGCATGGCCTTTTCTCCGGCATCGCCAAGGCCATCCGCGGCACGCCGGGCGAGTGGCTCACGCGCCGGCTCAACGACTTCATCGAGGCGATGAAGAAAAAGCTGCCTGTCGTGCTCGTCGAGCGTATCGAGGCGCCCGGGCTGCCGGTGCAATCGCCAGACAAGGAAGCCGTCGCCGCGCTGCTACCGCCTGAAGCGCCGCAGCCGGCATCGGTCGCCGCCCCGGCGCCCGCTGCTGCGAACGTGGTCGTTACGCCGCCCGCTGGCCCGGCGGACAAAACGGCGCAGATGATCGATGCGCGCAAGAACCTGACCGCGATGGGGCTGACCTACCACAATCAGACGCAGTTTTTCGATGCCGTGCGGCGCAAGGATGCGCTGGCGGTGAAGCTCTTCCTCGATGGCGGCGGTATCGATCCCGCTGCCAAGGGCGCCGACGGCAAATCCGCGCTGGAGATCGCACAAGAAGCGAATGCGGCCGAGATCATCGCACTGCTCGAAACGCAGGGGGCAAGCAAGCCTGCATCGCCAGCCGTGGCGCAACCTACGACGACAGCAGGCCCGCGCCAGCCGCCGGGTGCCCTGCCCGCCAATGCGCTGCTGCCCTTCATGACGCCCGAACAACAGGCGCAGATCCGCCAGCGCGTGCAGGAAGTCATGCAGCAGCGGCAGCAGTAAAGTCCGGCGCAAAGCGGGAAAGTGGAGCGGTCCGACGCCGGACCGGCGGGAGCCCCGATTCGCCACCCGCACCTCCGCCCTCCGACGACACGCACCATTCGTCGACCTTGCGAGGGGGATACTACGCGGCGAGCTGCTTATGGATCGTCTCGACCGCCGGCGGGTTCTTCGCATGGGGCCCGAAGCGCGCTGGGCCCAAGCCGCCGGTGGACGCCTTGCTCTACGGTCCAGTAGCACGATAAGAACGCCATCGTGACGGATGTCACGAACGGCTTCCGCGAAAGAGTTTTCACCAGGCGGTCACGGTCGTGCCGATGGCGATGATTGCCCCGACGAAGATCAGCCCCCAGCCGGCGCGGAGTTCCCGCCAGCAGGAATGGAAACGCGTCGCCCTTAGCATGGTTTTTCAGTCTTCCGGATGACTCGCAGACCGAGCGCGTTGCGCCGCGCGAGGATTTTACCGAGGCGGTCGGCTTCGCGGCGATCGCCTTCGATCACGGCCAGCAGATATTTGGCCTCGATGTTGCCGCGCGCTTTGTGACGCAGACGCACGAGCATCAAGTCGAATTCCTCCGCCCGGCTCAGGCCGCATAGACGAACCATTTCTTCAAATTCATCGAGGGTGAGCCGCCAAGGCTGGTTGAGGAGCAGCCATCGCTTGCGCGCAAAGCTTCCGCCGCCGTCGATGACGGCGAGGGTGGGGGTGTTCTCACTGGCAGTCATGGCGAGCGAAATTTTGACAGAATCAGGCTGAATCCGGTGGCCTGCATCGAAACAGTGTGGATTTGTCTTCGCCCCCGTCTTGAAGAACGTAGCGCGAATGGAGACCGAGGGAAAGGGGCAGGCCGCCCCCCTCACCAGAGGCGGAGGGGGCTGGGATAGGCGTGGCGAATCGACTTTTCTCGCGCGCTGGCGGCGTTGACGGCGTCTAGCGGCAGGGCGACTTCGCTAAGCTTTACCGCCGTACAGCAGAAGCCCGCCGTCACATCTGTCCCCCTATCCATCCAGAAAGTTTTCCAGGCCCCTGGCATCCGCCGGCTCCGCCCGGGTGGTTGTTTTGACCACGATGGGCAGGTGCCGCCTGGGCGTCTCGGTGACGAAATCCACCTCCACCCCGACCGCCGCGCGCCGGCCGGTCTGACGGGCGCCGAGCAACACCCTGGTGCACTCGCACGATCAGCCTTTACCTTGGCTCATCGGCTCGACCGAAGCTCAAGCCCCCGCCTCTTCGTCGCAGGCGATGTGTTGGACGCCGTGGCGGCCCAGCCAGGTGCGGGCTGCCTGGACAAGGAGCGGGGGCCCGGCGACGTAGGCATCCAGGGTGGGAAGCTCGGCGAGGGGCGCCAGATGCGCCTCCAGCACGCGGAAGACAGCCTCCTGCTGCCGGCTTGCGGTGGCGGTGAGATCGCCCCCGGCGATCACCGGGGTGAAGTGGACGTGATCCAGCGCGTCCGCCCAGGCCCGTCCCAGATTGGCGGCGTAGAGGGCACTTGCCCGGGGGGCGACCCAGAGGAGATGGATGGCGGGCGCGTTGTCCAAGGCGAGGGCGTGTTCCATGAGGCTCTTGATGGGGGCAAAGCCGGTGGAAAAGGCAAGGAAGAGGAGAGGCCGGGTGGAGCGGCGGTCCAGGACAAAATCGCCAAAGGGTCCTTCCACCGTCACCTCCTCGCCAGGGGCCAGGGCTTCGAAGACGTGGTCGGCAAAGGGATTGCCGTTCAGCCGGCGGACGTGAAATTCCAGATGGCGGTCCTCACAGGGGCAGCTTGCCACCGGCAACTCCGCGCCAAGGGTCTGGCCGAAGGTGAGGCGAACCCGCTGACCGGCGAGGAAGCGCAGGCGGTGCCGGCGGGGGGTGCGCAGGTGCAGCGCGGCCACCTCCGGCGTGGGGCGCTCGATGCTTCTCACCTGGGCGCGCAGGGTTTGCACGGGGATGTCGGCAGGCGACTGTGCCACCGAGGCCTCCAGCACCAGATCGGTGACCGCCGTGCAGGAGCAGAGCAGCACCTCGCCCCGCTCCCGCGCGCCGGCGGGAAAGCGGTATTGGATGGGGCGCACCTGTTTCACCTCGCCGGAGAGCACCCGCGCTCGGCAGGTGCCGCATTCCCCGCTGGAACAGCCATAGGCGAGCGGAATGCCGGCGCGCAGGGCCGATTCCAGGATAGTGTCGCCCCCTTCGACGAAAAATTCCTCGTTGGTCCCGGCGATTCTCACCTGGGCGGCCAAAACCTTGAGCAGGCTGTCCCGCAGCAGCAGTCCCCAGGCAGCGTTGTCGCTGGGGGGGCCGGCCAGCATCCGGTTGTGCAGCCACCCCTGCAGTTCCCGGGCCAATGCCCCCGCCTCCCCCGCCGCGCTGGCATGCTCGCCCAGCATCCTGTTGAGCTGCTCCAGCACCTCCGTCGTGTGGCCCAGCAGGGCCTTGGTTTCCACCAGTTCCCGGCCGATCTCCTGCAGCCTCGCCGCCAGCACCTCCGCGCTGGGCAGGACCCGCTCGGCGATGCGGCGGCCGAAGGCCTTTTCCTTGATCCCCTCGATGTTTTCGAGAACGGTGTTGTCTTCCAGTGCCGCCTGGGGAAAGACGCGCTGGAGCTCTTCCACGCTCACCTGGCCGTCGTGGGAGGTGAGCTCGCCGGACTGGATTTTCTGTTGCAGGACACCACGGGAAATGCCCACCAGCCGGGCGGCGCGGGCAAGGTTCAACAGCCTGGGCATGGGGGAACTTTCAGAAGCGACAGGGCTCAAGCTTAACCCAGCCGCAGGGTGCGGCGAAGCCCCCCGCGCGGGCTGACGGAGGCGGTGGCTTCACGTATCATAAAACCCTTTTTTGGACCCTTGGGCCATGGATTTTCCCCAGGTTTTCGGTGTAATTGTCGTCGGCGGTGGCCATGCGGGCACCGAGGCGGCGCTCGCCTCCGCCCGCATGGGGGTGGATACCCTCCTTATCACCCACAACATCGAGACCCTGGGCCAGATGTCCTGCAACCCCTCCATCGGCGGCATCGGTAAGGGACATCTGGTCAAGGAGGTGGATGCGCTGGGGGGCGCCATGGCGGCGGCCACCGACGAGGCCGGCATCCAGTTTCGCATCCTCAATTCCCGCAAGGGGCCCGCCGTGCGCGCCACCCGTGCCCAGGCCGACCGCGTGCTCTACAAGCAGGCCATCCGCCGTCGCCTGGAAAACCAGCCCCATCTGTGGCTCGTGCAGCAGGCGGTGGACGATCTGCTGCTGGACGGCGAGCACGTGGCGGGGGTGGTCACCCAACTGGGCATCCGCTACCGCGCCCGGGCGGTGGTGCTCACCACCGGTACCTTCCTCGGTGGCCTGGTGCATGTGGGACTGTCCCATTACCGCGCCGGTCGCGCCGGAGATCCGGCATCCGTAAGCCTCGCCGCCCGCCTGCGGGAGCTCAAGCTGCCGGTGGGGCGGCTTAAGACCGGCACCCCGCCCCGCATCGATGGCCGCACCATCGACTATTCGGTGATGACGGAACAGCCCGGCGATGAGCCGGTGCCTGTGTTTTCCTTCCTTGGCGAGGCGAGCCAGCATCCGCGCCAGGTCTCCTGCTGGATCACCCACACCAACCCGCGCACCCACGAGATCATCCGCGCCGGGCTCGACCGTTCGCCCCTCTATACCGGCGTCATCGAGGGCGTCGGGCCCCGCTACTGTCCCTCCATCGAGGACAAGATCCACCGCTTCGCCGACAAGGAAAGCCATCAGGTCTTCGTCGAGCCGGAGGGCCTCGGCACCCACGAAATCTATCCCAACGGTATCTCCACAAGCCTCCCCTTCGATGTGCAGCTTGCCATGGTGCGCTCCATCCGCGGCTTCGAGCGAGCCCACATCACCCGGCCGGGCTACGCCATCGAATACGATTACTTCGACCCCCGGGGCCTCAAGCGTTCCCTGGAGACCAAGGCCATCCGCGGCCTTTTCTTCGCCGGCCAGATCAACGGCACCACGGGTTACGAGGAGGCCGCCGCCCAGGGCATCCTCGCCGGCATCAATGCCGGTCTCTACGTGCAGGAAAAGGAACCCTGGTGCCCGGAACGCAGCGAGGCCTACTTGGGGGTCATGGTGGATGATCTCACCACCCGCGGCGTCATGGAGCCTTACCGCATGTTCACCAGCCGCGCGGAATACCGCCTATCGCTCCGGGAAGACAACGCCGATCTGCGCCTGACGGAGATCGGCCGCCGTCTGGGGGTGGTGGACGACGTGCGCTGGGAGCGATTCAACCGCAAGCGGGATGCCATCGCCCGCGAAGCGGAGCGCCTCAAGGATACCTGGGTGGGCCCGCGCAACGTTTCCGAGGCGGAGGCGGTGCGGGTGCTGGGCCAGCCACTGGAGCGGGAATACACCCTCTTCGATCTCCTGCGTCGTCCCGGGGTGACTTATGAAGCCCTCATGACCCTGCCCGGCGCAGCACCGGCCTCCGGCGCCGTCACCGACCGCCAGGTGGTGGAGCAGGTGGAAATCCAGGCCAAGTACCAGGGCTACATCGAGCGCCAGAAGGAAGAAGTGGAACGTCACCGGGCCACCGAGCATCTGCGGCTGCCCCCTGATCTGGACTACCGGGAGGTGCGGGGGCTTTCCATCGAGGTGCAGCAGAAGCTCAATGCCCACCGGCCGGAGACCCTGGGCCAGGCGGCGCGGATTTCGGGCGTCACCCCGGCCGCCATTTCCCTCCTCCTCGTCCACCTCAAACGGCGGGAGAAAAAGACCGCATGAAGCCCGCGCTTAAGCCGGTGGCGCTGCGCGAGCCGCTGCACGCCGGCCTCACCGCCTTGGGGCTTGAACTCGAAGCGGCGCAGGAGGAAAAACTCCTCGCCTTTCTCGCGCTCCTTTCCAAGTGGAATCGCGTCTACAATCTCACCGCGGTGCGGGAGCCGGCGGCCATGGTGACCCAGCATCTTTTGGACAGCCTCGCCGTGCTGCCTCACCTTGGGGAGGTGGGCACCCTGGTGGATGTGGGGTCCGGCGCGGGCCTGCCGGGCATTCCCCTGGCCATCGCCCGCCCGGAGCTTGCGCTCACCCTGGTGGAGGCGAGCCACAAGAAGGCGAGTTTCCTTAAGCAGGCTTGTCTCGAGCTCACGCTGCGCGGGGTCACGGTGGTCTGCGAGCGGGTGGAGCGGTTCGTGCCCGCCCAGCCGGTGGAGGCGGTGATTTCCCGTGCCTTTGCCGAGTTGCGGGAATTCGTGCGCCTGGCGCGCCATCTGGTGGCACCGGGCGGTCGGCTGTTGGCCATGAAGGGGGTCTATCCCGACGAGGAGCTGGCGCAGCTTCCCCCGGAAGTCACGGTGCGGGCGGTGGTTCCCCTCAAGGTGCCGGGTCTTCCCGCGCAACGGCATCTGGTGGTGATGGAGGTGGCGTAGTGGCAAGGATACTGGCGATCGCAAACCAAAAGGGGGGTGTGGGCAAAACCACCACCAGTGTCAACCTCGCCGCTGGCCTTGCGGCGGCAAGGCGCCGAGTGTTGCTGGTGGACCTCGATCCCCAGGGCAATGCCACCACCGGTAGCGGGTTCACCAAGACGGGGCTGACGAAGACCGTCTATCACGTGCTCCTTGGCGAGTCCCCTGTGGCGCAGGCGCGCCTCCATGCCCCGCAGGCGAAATACGATCTTCTGCCCGCCAACCGGGAGCTTGCCGGCGCCGAGGTGGAGCTCGTCGATGAGCCCAGGCGGGAGCGGCGACTGCGGGATGCCCTGGCGGCGGTTGCCGGCGAATACGATTACATCTTCATCGACTGTCCGCCGGCGCTCAACCTGCTTACCCTGAACGGCCTGGTCGCCGCCCATTCCGTGATGATTCCCATGCAGTGTGAGTATTACGCGCTGGAGGGCCTCACCGATCTGGTGAACACGGTGAAGAAGGTTCGCGCCCACCTCAACCCCGAGCTGGAAATCGAAGGCCTGCTGCGCACGATGTTCGACCCCCGCAATGCCTTGGCGCAGCAGGTCTCCCAGCAGTTGCAGCAGCACTTTGGGGAGAAGGTCTACAGCACCATCATCCCCCGTAATGTGCGTCTGGCCGAAGCGCCCAGTTACGGCCTGCCGGTGATGTACCACGACCGCAGTTCCAAAGGGGCGCTCGCCTATCTCGCCCTCACCGGCGAATTTCTGCGCCGGCGGGAGGGGGTGGGGGTGCCCGCATGAAAGGGGAGCCGCGATGGCAAAGATGAAAGGCCTGGGGCGGGGGCTGGATGCCCTGCTGGGAGCCGATCTGCCCACCACCGCGGACCGGCCCGATGAGCTCGAGGTGGGCCTGCTGCAACCCGGCCGCTACCAGCCCCGGGCGAAGATGGATGCGGCATCGCTGGCGGAGCTTGCCGCTTCCATCAAGGCGCAGGGCATCATGCAGCCCATCCTGGTGCGGCCCCTTAGCTCGGGCCGTTACGAAATCATCGCCGGTGAGCGCCGCTGGCGGGCGGCGCAGCTGGCGGGGCTCGAGCGGGTGCCGGTGCTGGTGCGCGAGGTGCCGGATCAGGCGGCGCTTGCCATGGCCCTCATCGAAAACATCCAGCGGGAGGACCTCAACCCCATCGAGGAGGCCCATGGCATCCAGCGCCTCATCGACGAATTCGGCATGACCCACGAGGGAGCCGCGGAGGCGGTGGGGCGCTCCCGTTCCGCGGTGACCAATCTCCTCCGCCTGCGCCAACTGCCGCAGCAGGTGCAGGACATGGTGCTCGCCGGACAACTGGATATGGGCCATGCGCGCGCCCTTCTGGCCCTTTCCCCCGCCCAGCAGCTCACCGTCGCCCACGAGGTGGCGGCAAGGCAACTTTCGGTGCGGGAGACGGAGCGCCTGGTGGCGCGCCTGAACCGCCCGCCGGCACCGTCGAAACGCCAGACCGACCGCGACACGGAACGGCTGGCCGAGGAGCTCTCCCAAGTTTTGGGCACCCGGGTGCGCATCCGTCACACGCGCAAAGGCTCGGGAAGCCTCATCATCGATTACGCCAATCTGGAAGCGCTCGACGCGCTGCTGGCGCGCCTTGCCGGCAAAAGGGACACAAAGGGCGGCATTTGACGCTTTTATGGGCGCATCGGTATAATCGCGGTCATTTCTCGGTCAGCCGCCCATGAACCACGTCGGGGAAGGGACGACCCGCTCCCTGGAATATCCGGGGCAGGTCATGCGGGTGCAGCTTGCCCTGCTCGTCCCGGTCGTGGCGGTGGCGTATGCCTGGGGAGGCGGGGCGGCGGCCGGGGCGGCCTTGTACGGCGTGCTGATCGCCCTCGCGAACACCGGTTTGCTGATGTGGCGGCTGCGCCGGGGCGCAGGGGAGGCCCGGGGTGAGGGTGCGGTCGCGCCGCGCCGACTGCCCGCGGGGGCGTTGCGGTCGAGTCTGGAGCGTTTCCTGCTCGTCATCCTCCTCTTTGGTCTGGGCCTGGGGGTGATGGCTTTGCATCCCCTTGCCCTGACCCTGGCTTTCGTGGTTGGCCAGTTGGGCTGGTTTCTCGCCCCGCTGCTGCCCGCAATGTAGCTCGGCAAGAAAGCGAACATGTCCTCGGAAAACCTGACCTCGTCGGCTTACATCAAGCATCACCTGCAGAACCTCACCTTCGGCAAACTGCCCGCCGGCACCGAACGGCACCTCGAGGGGCAGACGGTGGTGTTGCAGGAGGACACCTGGACCTTCGCCCGCTCCGCGGAAGAAGCCAAGCAGATGGGCTTCTGGGCGATCCATGTGGATTCCATGTTCTGGTCCCTCAGCCTGGGGCTCCTCTTCCTCTGGTTTTTCCGCAGGGTGGCGCGCCGCGTCACCTCCGGCGTGCCCGGGGCGGCGCAGAACTTCGCCGAGTGGATTTGCGAATTCGTGGATACCAACGTGCGCGGCTCCTTTGCCGGCCGCAATGATCTGGTGGCACCGCTTGCCATCACCATTTTCGTCTGGGTTTTCCTCCTCAACCTCATGGACCTGTTACCGGTGGACTGGCTGCCCTTCCTCGCCGGCCAGCTCGGACAGGCGCTTTTGGGTGTGGACCCGCACCATGTGTATTTCAAGGTGGTCCCCACCACCGACCCCAACATCACCTTCGGCTTGTCCCTGGCCGTCTTCGTTCTGATGCTCTTCTACAGCATCAAGATCAAGGGCGTGGGCGGTTTCGTCGGTGAGCTTACCCTGCACCCTTTCAGCGCCAGGAATCCGCTTCTGCAGGCGCTGTTCATCCCCATCAACTTCCTGCTGGAATTCGTCTCGCTTTTGGCCAAACCCTTATCCCTTTCGCTGCGGCTTTACGGCAACATGTATGCGGGGGAGATGATCTTCATCCTCATTGCGCTGATGTACGGTGGCTTTGTGCTTGGCCTCTTCGGGGGTCTGCTGCAACTGGGGTGGGCCATCTTCCACATCCTCATCATCACGCTGCAGGCGTTCATCTTCATGACCCTGACCATCGTCTACATGGACATGGCGCACACCGTGCCGGAGCACCACTGAAAGTTTCTGGTTTGATTTTTTGATTCTGCAAACAGGAGAGTGCAATGACTGAAATCCAAGCAATGCTGATCATCGCCGGTGCCATCATGATGGGCCTGGGCGCGTTGGGTGCGGCCATCGGTATCGGTGTGCTGGGCGGGCGTTTCCTCGAGGGGGCGGCCCGGCAGCCGGAGCTGATCCCCATGCTGCGCACCCAGTTCTTCATCATGATGGGTCTGACCGACGCGGTGCCCATGATCGCGGTGGGTGTGTCCTTCTACGTCATCTTCGCCCTGGCCGGCTAAGCCTGTTTGCCCCAGGCCCTCTCAAAGGGTAGACGCATGAACATCAATCTCACCTTGATCGGGCAGTCGATCACGTTCGCCGTCTTCGTCTGGTTCTGCATGAAGTACGTGTGGCCGCCCATCATGGCTGCGCTGGCCGAGCGGAAAAAGACCATCGCCGACGGCCTGGCCGCCGGTGAGCGGGGCCGGCACGAGCTGGAGCTTGCCGCCAAGCGGGCCGCCGACGTGCTGCGGGAGGCCAAGCAGCAGGCGGCGGAGGTGATCGCCCAGGCCGAGAAGCGCGGCGTGGAGATCGTCGAGGAGGCGAAGAACGCTGCCAAGCTGGAGGGGGAGCGCATGCTCGCCGCCGCCCGTGCTGAGATCGAACAGGAAGCCAACCGCGCCCGGGAAATGCTGCGGGAACAGGTGGCGGCGCTGGCGGTGGCCGGCGCCGAGCGCATCCTGCGCCGTGAGATCGACGCCAAAGCCCACGCCGACCTCCTGGAAGCCCTCAAGAAGGAACTCTGATGGCCGAACCCGTCACCATCGCCCGACCCTATGCCGAGGCGGTGTTTCGCGTCGCCCGGGATACCCATGCCTTCGGCGAATGGTCGGACCTGCTTGCACTTTGTTCCGCGGTGGCGCAGGAACCGCAGGTGGCGGCCCTGATCAATGATCCCAATGTCAAGCCGGCCGATCTTGCCCGCGTCTTCTTCGGCGTGTGTGGTGACAGGCTGAGTGATGCCGGGCGGAAGTTCATCGAACTTCTCATCGAAAACGACCGCGTAAGCCTCCTGCCCAACATCCATGCCCTCTACGAGGGCTTGCGCCGGGATCATGAAAACGAACTGGAAGCGGTGATCACCTCCGCCTATCCCTTGAGCGAAGAGCAGGTGCGCGACCTCGTCGCCCGGCTGGAAAAACGCTTCGCGCGGCGCGTCAAGGCCAGCGTCGAGGTGGACCCGACCCTGATCGGTGGCGCCCGCATCCGCGTCGGGGATGTGGTGATCGATGGCTCGGTCGCCGGCCAGCTCGGCAAGATGGCATCCGCGCTCAAATCTTAGGAGTAGCTATGCAACTCAATCCTTCCGAAATCAGCGAACTGATCAAGAACAAGATCCAGGGCCTGGAAACCGGCGCGGATACCCGTACCCAGGGCACGGTGGTGTCCGTGACCGATGGCATCGTGCGCATCCACGGCCTGTCGGACGTCATGGCCATGGAGATGCTGGAGTTTCCCGGCAACACCTATGGCCTGGCCCTTAACCTGGAGCGGGACTCCGTGGGTGCGGTGGTGTTGGGGGATTACGAGCACATCACCGAAGGCGATACCGTCAAGTGCACCGGGCGCATCCTGGAAGTCCCGGTGGGCCCCGAGCTCCTGGGCCGGGTGGTGAACGCCCTGGGACAGCCCATCGACGGCAAGGGCCCCATCAATGCCAAACTCACTTCGCCCGTGGAAAAGATCGCCCCTGGCGTCATCTCCCGCAAATCGGTGTCGCAGCCGGTGCAGACGGGCCTGAAAGCCATTGACTCCATGGTGCCCATCGGCCGCGGCCAGCGGGAGCTCATCATCGGCGACCGCCAGACCGGCAAGACCGCGGTGGCGGTGGACACCATCATCAACCAGAAGGGTCAGAACATGACCTGCATCTACGTGGCGATCGGCCAGAAGGCCTCCACCATCGCCAACGTGGTGCGCAAACTGGAGCAGTACGGGGCCATGGAATACACCATCGTGGTGGCGGCCTCGGCGTCCGATTCGGCGGCCATGCAGTACATCGCCCCCTATGCCGGCTGTGCCATGGGCGAGTATTTCCGCGACCGCGGCCAGGATGCGCTGATCGTCTATGACGACCTCACCAAGCAGGCCTGGGCCTATCGGCAGATTTCCCTGCTGCTGCGCCGTCCCCCCGGCCGCGAAGCCTATCCCGGCGACGTCTTCTACCTGCACAGCCGGCTTCTGGAGCGGGCGGCGCGGGTGAACGAGGAATACGTGGAGAAGTTCACCAACGGTGAGGTCAAGGGCCGCACCGGCTCCCTCACCGCGCTTCCCATCATCGAAACCCAGGCCGGTGACGTCACCGCCTTCGTGCCCACCAACGTGATTTCCATCACCGACGGCCAGATTTTCCTGGAGACCGACCTCTTCAACGCCGGCATCCGGCCGGCCATCAACGCCGGTATTTCCGTCTCCCGCGTCGGTGGAGCGGCCCAGACCAAGGTGATCAAGAAGCTGGGGGGCGGCGTGCGGCTGGCCCTTGCCCAATACCGTGAGCTGGCGGCGTTCGCCCAGTTCGCCTCCGATCTGGACGAAGCCACGCGCAAACAGCTCGAGCGGGGCAAGCGCGTCACCGAGCTCATGAAACAACCCCAGTTCAGCCCGATGAGTGTGGCGCAGATGGCGGTCTCCCTCTTCGCTGTCAACCGGGGCTATCTGGACGACGTGGAGGTGAACAAGGTGCTGGCTTTTGAGGCGGCGCTGCAGGCCCACATCAAGAGCAAGTATCCCCACATCCTGGACAGAATCAGTGCCACCCTCGACCTCGACGAGGCGACGGAGAAGGAACTCGCCGCCGCCTGCGAGGATTTCAAGAAGACGGGTACCTATTGACGTGGCAACAGGAAAGCCCCCGAGCTTTCCACCCTTTGAGGATAGACGATGGCTAGCAGCCGCGAAATTCGGGCCAAGATCAACAGCGTCAAGAACACGCGCAAGATCACCAAGGCCATGGAAATGGTGGCCGCCTCCAAGATGCGCAAGGCGCAGGAACGCATGCGCGCCGCCCGCCCCTATGGCGCGAAAATCCGTGCCGTCATGCGCCGCATGAGCTATGCGCGGACCGAGTACCGGCATCCCCTGCTTTCCAAGCGGGAACAGGTGAGGGCCGTGGGCCTCATCGTCGTCACCTCGGACAAGGGCTTGTGCGGCGGCCTCAACACCAACGTCCTGCGTCTTGCCGTGGCCAGGATGCGCGAGTGGGATGCCGAGGGCAAGCGGGTGGAGGTGTGCGCCATCGGCAACAAGGGCTTTGGCTTCATGCAGCGCATGAATGCCAACATCGTCTCCTATCTCACCCACATGGGGGATACGCCCCACCTGGAAAAGCTCCTGCCACCCGTGACGGTGATGCTGGACAAATACATCGCCGGCGAGATCGATGAAATCCACCTCTGCTCCACGGTGTTCATCAACACCATGAAGCAGGAGCCGGTCATGATGCAGCTCGCCCCCATCGTCGATCAGCCGGATCAGCTCTCCCGCCTGGAGGGGGGCGAGGACCGGGGCATCTTCGAGCACCATTGGGACTACATCTATGAGCCGGATGCCAAGTTGGTGGTGGACACCCTGCTCAAGCGCTATGTGGAGTACACGGTCTATCAGGCCGTCGCCGAACACATGGCTTCCGAGCAGAGCGCGCGCATGGTGGCGATGAAGGCGGCGAGCGACAATGCCGGCAACCTCATCGACGAGCTCACGCTGGTGTACAACAAAACCCGGCAGGCGGCCATCACCAAGGAGCTGTCGGAAATCGTGGGCGGCGCATCGGCGGTGTAGGAGCGATTGAAGCCAAAGGCGCAAGGCGCAAATTCCGCCGCTGCCGCCTTTGCCGGGAAAGACACGAAAAGATTTTGAATCTGACCATCAGGAAACGACCATGAGCCAAGGAACTATCGTTCAGTGTATCGGCGCGGTGATCGACGTTCAGTTCGATCGCGCCTCGATGCCCAAGGTTTACGATGCGCTGAAGGTGACGGGTACCGACCTCACCCTCGAGGTGCAGCAGCAGCTGGGTGACGGTGTGGTGCGCACCATCGCCCTCGGTTCCACCGACGGCCTGCGCCGCGGCCTCAAGGTGGAGAACACCGGCGCCCCCATTTCCGTGCCCGTCGGTCCCAAGACCCTGGGCCGCATCATGGACGTGCTGGGCCGGCCCATCGACGAGAAGGGGCCCATCGGCGCCGAGGAGACCCGCTCCATCCACCGTCATGCACCCAAGTTCGATGAGCTCACTGCCTCCACTGAATTGCTGGAGACCGGGATCAAGGTGATCGACCTCATCTGCCCCTTCGCCAAGGGGGGCAAGGTGGGCCTGTTCGGCGGCGCCGGCGTGGGCAAGACCGTGAACATGATGGAGCTCATCCGCAACATCGCCGTGGAGCATTCCGGCTATTCCGTGTTCGCCGGCGTCGGGGAGCGCACCCGTGAGGGCAACGACTTCTATCACGAGATGAAGGAAGGGGGCGTGCTGGACAAGGTGGCCCTGGTCTATGGCCAGATGAACGAGCCGCCGGGCAACCGCCTGCGGGTGGCGCTGACCGGCCTCACCATCGCCGAGTACTTCCGCGACGAAGGGCGCGACGTGCTGCTCTTCATCGACAACATTTACCGCTACACCCTGGCGGGGACCGAGGTCTCGGCGCTTTTGGGCCGCATGCCCTCGGCGGTGGGTTATCAGCCCACCCTGGCGGAAGAGATGGGCAAACTCCAGGAACGCATCACCTCCACCAAGGTGGGCTCCATCACTTCCATCCAGGCCGTGTACGTGCCCGCCGACGACCTGACCGACCCCAGCCCCGCCACCACCTTCGGCCATCTGGACGCCACCGTGGTGCTGTCGCGGGACATCGCCGCGCTGGGTATCTATCCCGCGGTGGACCCGCTGGATTCCACCTCCCGCCAGCTGGATCCCCTGGTGGTGGGTGAGGAACACTACACCGTGGCCCGGCAGGTGCAGGCCACCCTGCAGCGATACAAGGAATTGCGCGACATCATCGCCATTCTCGGCATGGACGAGCTCTCTCCCGAGGACAAGCTGGTGGTGGCACGGGCGCGCAAGATCCAGCGTTTCCTCTCCCAGCCCTTCTTCGTGGCGGAGGTGTTCACTGGCCAGCCGGGCAAGTACGTGCCCCTCAAGGAGACCATCAAGGGCTTCAAGGCCATCGTCAACGGCGAGTACGATCATCTGCCGGAGCAGGCCTTCTACATGGTGGGCACCATCGAGGAAGCGGTGGAGAAAGCCAAGACCATGCAATAAGCGCCGGCCTTTGGGGGTGACGAAGTCGCACCCCCAGCGGAAACCCGGATTGCAACCCCAGATTGGGATCAAGGTATGGCGATGACGATTCATGTGGATGTGGTGAGCGCCGAGCAGCTCCTTTATTCCGGCCCAGCGGAGTATGTCATCCTGCCGGGCGAGGCGGGGGAGCTGGGCGTCTATCCCCGCCATGCGCCGCTGCTCACCCGGCTGAAACCGGGTTCCGTGCGGGTGAAGGTGCCGGATCAGGAAGAGGAAGAGCTGATCTGGGTCAACGGCGGGCTGCTCGAAGTGCAACCCGACGTCGTCACCGTGCTCTCCGACACCGCGGTGCGGGGCAAGGATCTGGACGAGGCCAAGGCCCTGGAGGCCAAGCGCGCCGCGGAAGAGGCGATGAAGAATCGCACCGGCGCCATGGAAATCGCCAAGGCCCAGGCGGAACTCGCCGAGGCGGTGGCGCAGCTGGCGGCCATCCAGAAGTTGCGCCGGCGCAAGTAGGCCGGCCCCCTTTCCGTCCCCACGCCTGCGGGGCGGCCTTTGGCGTCTACCCCTCATCGTCGCAAAGCCCCTTGGCTCCCCTGCCAGGTGCCTCCTGCCTTAAGAGAGCGCAAAGACGCGGGATCGCTGGGGGTTTATAATCCCGGGGCATGGCTTTGCCTTTGAACATCGTCATCCTCGCCGCGGGCAAGGGCACCCGCATGCTCTCCGAGCGGCCCAAGGTCCTCCACCGTCTGGCGGGCAAACCTTTGCTCGAGCACGTGGTGGCCACCGCGCGGCAGCTGGCGCCGGCGCGCCTTGTCGTGGTCTATGGCCATGGCGGCGAGGCGGTGCCGGCCGCCATCCCCGGTGACGACATCCAGTGGGTGTTGCAGGCGCAGCAACTTGGCACCGGCCACGCCGTCGCCCAGGCGCTGCCGGCGCTCCCCTCTGAAGGGCTCACCCTGGTGCTCTATGGGGATGTGCCCCTCACCCCGCCGGCTACGCTCACGCGGCTTTTGCAGCACGCCGGTGCCGATCGCCTCGCCCTCGTCACCGTCCATTTGCCGAACCCCACCGGCTACGGCCGCATCCTGCGGGATGAGGCCGGACGGGTCGTGCGCATCGTGGAAGAGAAAGATGCGAGCAGCCGGGAGAAGGCCATCACCGAGGTCAACACCGGCATCCTGGTGGCGCCCACCCCGCGCCTGCAGGCCTGGCTTGGGCGTCTATCCAATGCCAATGCACAGGGCGAATACTACCTGACCGATGTCATCGCCATGGCGGTGGCGGAGGGCCTGCCGGTGGTGACCGTGCATCCCCACCACGAATGGGAGGTGCAGGGGGTGAACAGCAAGCTGGAACTCGCCACCCTGGAACGCATTTACCAACGCAACCACGCCCGCGCGCTGGCCGGCACCGGCACCCAGATCATGGACCTCGATCGCATCGATGTGCGCGGCGAGCTCACCTGCGGTCGGGATGTCGTCATCGATGTCAATTGCGTCTTCGAAGGCCGCGTCCACCTGGAGGATGGCGTCGAGGTGGGGCCGCACTGCGTGCTGAAGGAGGTCACCGTGGGAAAAGGCACGCGCATTCATGCCTTTAGCCACATCGAGGGAGCCCGCATCGGCCCCGGCTGCCGGGTGGGGCCCTTCGCCCGCATCCGCCCTGGCACGGTTCTCGCTCAGGAAGTCCACGTGGGCAACTTCGTCGAAGTGAAGGCCAGCGAGATCGGCGAAGGCAGCAAGGTGAATCACTTGAGCTACGTGGGCGATGCCACCGTGGGCCGGCGGGTGAACATCGGCGCGGGGACCATCACCTGCAATTACGATGGTGCCAATAAACACCGCACGGTGATTGAGGACGATGCCTTCATCGGCTCCGACAGCCAGCTGGTGGCGCCGGTGACCGTGGGGGCGGGGGCCACGCTGGGCGCCGGCACTACCCTCACCCGGGATGCGCCGCCGGGCCAGCTCACCCTGTCACGGGTGAGGCAGACCACCATCCCCGGCTGGCAGCGGCCCCGGAAGAAAGCCAACCCCGATGCCTGAAGGCCTCCCCCGGAAAAGAACACAAGGCGGCCCCGCCCCTTTTTCCGCTTGCCAGGGGGGAAACTGACCATGTGTGGCATCGTCGGCGCCATCGCAGGGCGCAACGTCGTGCCCCTCCTCATCGAGGGTTTGACGCGTCTGGAATACCGCGGCTACGACTCCGCCGGGCTGGCGGTGGTCAACGGGGAAATCCGCCGGGTGCGGCGGGTGGGACGGGTGGCGCAGTTGGAAGCGGCCGCCCGGGAAAGCGGGCTGGCCGGCAACCTCGGCATCGGCCACACCCGCTGGGCGACCCACGGCGGGGTGACCGAACCCAATGCCCATCCCCATGTTTCCCACGGCCTCATCGCCGTGGTGCACAACGGTATCATCGAGAATCACGAAGCCAAGCGCGCGGAGCTGTCGGCGCTGGGCTACACCTTCGAGTCCCAGACCGATACCGAGGTCATCGCCCACCTCGTTCACCATCACTATCTGCGGGAACGCAACCTCTATCGCGCCGTGCGCGCGGCGGTGGCCGAGCTCACGGGCGCCTACGCCATCGCCGTGGTGGCGCTCGACGATGCGGATGAAATGGTGGTGGCCCGCATGGGCTGCCCCCTTCTCATCGGCCTGGGCGAGGGGGAGAACTTCATCGCCTCCGATGTCTCCGCCGTACTCGCCCAGACCCGCCGGGTGATTTATCTCGAGGAGGGGGATGTAGCCATCGTGCGCCGGGACGGCGTGGAGATTTACGATCGCGCCGGGCGGCTGGTGGAGCCCAAAATCCACGTCAGCGACGTCTCCCTGGCCTCGCTGGAGCTGGGGCCCTACAGCCACTTCATGCAGAAGGAAATCCACGAGCAGCCCAAGGCCCTGGCCGATACCATCGAGCCGGTGCTGGAAGCGGGCTTCACCCCGGCCCTCTTTGGCGCCGAGGCGGAGGACCTTGCCGCCGTGGAAGGGGTGCAAATCCTCGCCTGTGGCACCAGCTTCTATGCCGGTTGTGTGGCCCGCTACTGGCTGGAGGCCATCGCGGGTCTCCCTTGTGCGGTGGAGATTGCCAGCGAATACCGCTACCGCCCGGTGGTGGCCCATCCCCGCAACCTGGTGGTGACCATCTCCCAGTCCGGGGAGACCCTGGATACCTTGGAAGCCCTCAAATATGCCCAGTCCCTGGGCCAGGAGATGACCCTTGCCATCTGCAACGTCCGGGAATCGGCGATCCCCCGCGCCTCGCGCATGGTCTTCTACACCCGCGCCGGCGCCGAGATCGGGGTGGCCTCCACCAAGGCCTTCACCACCCAGCTCGTCGCCCTTTTTGCCCTGACCGTGACCCTGGCCCGCCTGCGGGGGCGCGTGGGGGCAAAGGAGGAAGCGGCCTATCTGGAAGCCCTGCGCCAATTGCCGGCAAGTGTGCAGCATGCCCTCAATCTCGAGCCGCAAATCCAGGTCTGGGGGGAGCGCTTCGCCAGCCGGCAGCATGCCCTTTTCCTCGGCCGCGGCGTGCACTATCCCATTGCCCTCGAAGGCGCCCTCAAGCTCAAGGAAATCTCCTATATCCACGCCGAGGCTTATCCGGCGGGGGAACTCAAGCACGGGCCGTTGGCCCTCGTGGATCGGGAAATGCCGGTGGTGGTCATCGCCCCCAACGATGCGCTGCTGGAAAAACTCAAATCCAATATGCAGGAAGTGCGCGCCCGGGGCGGCGAGCTTTATGTCTTTGCCGATCTGGACAGCCATTTCACGGAATCGGAGGGTGTGCACGTGATTCGCACACCGCGCCACGTGGGCGTGCTTTCCCCCGTCATGCACGCCATTCCGGTGCAATTGCTCGCCTATCACGCCGCGCTCGCGCGGGGCACCGACGTCGATAAACCGCGCAATCTGGCCAAATCCGTCACCGTGGAATGAGGGCTGCAGCCCTTGGTTGGGCGCGGTACAATGGCGCCTTGCAAGCAAGCAAAAGCCCGCCACGTTTTTGCCGAAAGGAGCAAAAAATGGATTTGAAAACACTTTCCCTGAAGGAATTGAAATCCCTAAAAACCCGGGTGGAAAAGGAAATTGCCCGGCGGGCGGTGACGGAAAAGAAAAAAGCGCTCAAGGAATTGCAGGCCATTGCCCAGGCGCGGGGTTTCCAGCTCGAGGAATTGCTGGGCGCAGGCGGCAGGCGCAAAGCGCGGGTGGTGCGCCGCCGCCCGGCGCGGGGCAAGACGGTGGTCAAATACCGCGATCCCCAGGATCCGAAACGCACCTGGAGCGGCCGCGGCCGCAAGCCGAAATGGGTGCAGGATTGGCTTGCCGCGGGCAATTCCCTGGACGCCCTCAAGGCCTGAATTTCCGGCCCCTTTTCTGGTGAGCCGTCCGGCAAAAGGGGAAGGCGGCGCCGCGGCTTTGGCGTTTCTCCTGGTTTAGGAGTGGGGTTTGGCGGTCATCGCCGTGTTCAATCAGAAAGGGGGGGTGGGCAAGACCACCACCACCCTGAACGTGGCCGCGGCGCTTGCCCGCATGGGCAAGGACCCCATCGCCATCGATCTCGATCCCCAAGCCCATCTCACCCTTGCCCTGGGCCTCAATGGGGTGGCGGCGCATGATTCGGTGGCGGCTTTTTTCCGCGAGGAAAAACCCCTTGCCGCCCTGGTGCGGGAAATGCCCAACGGCGTGCGCCTCATTCCCGCGCACATGGAGCTCGCCAAGATCGAGGCCCTGCATGGGCGCAGCGCGGCGGCGGCCCGCCGCCTGCAACAGGGTCTTGGCGAAACCCTGGCGGGGGAGGGTGCCCCCATCCTCATCGACTGCTGTCCCATGCTGGGGGTGCTCTCCCTCAACGCCATCCTCGCCGCCGACCGCGTGCTGGTGCCGGTTTCCGCCGATTTCCTCTCCCTGCAGGGCGTGCACCGACTGGATCTCGCCTTGCGCGCGCTGGAGGGGCCCCTCAACCGCCGCATCGCCAAACGCATCGTACTTACCCGCTTCGATGCCCGCCGCAAGCTTGCCTTCGAGATTTACGACAAGCTGCAAGAGCGCTTCGGCGAGGAACTGTGTGATACCCGCATCGCGGAGAACGTGGCCCTTGCCGCCAGCCCCACGGTGGGCAAGGACGTGCTGGCCTTCGCCCCGGCAAGCCCCGGGGCGCGGGACTACATGCGCCTTGCGCTGGAGCTCTTGGACAAGGGGTTCTTCACCTGAGGGACGGCAGCCTCAGATGGGGCAGACCATCTCCCCCAGTTTCTGGGTAAGGCGCAGGTTCTCTCGGTAATCCACCGGACAGTCGATGATGGCCACGGTATCGAGGGCAAGCGCCTCCCGCAGGGTGGGCAGCAGTTCCTCGGTGTGGCGGATGCGATAGCCCCTGGCGCCGAAGGCGTCGGCAAGGCGCACGAAATCCGGATTGGTGAATTTCACGTGAGCGGTGCGCCCGAACTGGATCTGCTGCTTCCATTCGATGAGCCCGTAGGAGGCGTCATTCCAGACGAGGATCACCAGGGGCAGCGCGAGACGCACGGCGGTTTCGATTTCCTGGCAATTCATGAGGAAGCCGCCATCACCGGTGACCGCCACCACCTTTTGCCGGGGGAAATTGAGTTTCGCCGCCACCGCCCCCGGCACGGCGATGCCCATGCTGGCAAAGCCATTGGAAATGATGCAGGTGTTGGGCCGCTCGCAGGGATACATGCGCGCCATCCACATTTTGTGTGCCCCCACATCGCAAATGACGATGTCATCACGAGCCAGGGCGCGGCGCAGGTCGGCGACGATGCGCTGGGGCTTGAGGGGGAAGGCGAGGTCGTCGTCCTCCGCGTGCAGCTCGCGCAGGATGGCCTCGTGCAGCCGCTCGTGCAGATGGCCGTGGTGGGGGCGGGCGCGTCCCGCGACCTCGGCCAGGGTGACGCGGAAATCCCCCAGGGCGCCGTCGGTTACCGGGTAGAAGGCATCCACCTCGGCGGGGTGGGTGTCGATGTGGATGATTTTGCGATCCCCCGAGCGGTGCCAAAGCCGCGGCGGGTATTCCACCAGGTCGTAACCCACGCAGATGATCACGTCCGCCCGATCGAAGCCGCAGGACACATAGTCGTGGGCCTGCAGCCCCACGGTGCCCAGGGAAAGGGGGTGGGTGTCGGGAATGGCCCCCTTGGCCATGAAGGTGGTGGCCACGGGGATGTTGAGCTTCTCGGCGAAGGCCACCAGCGCATCGCAGCAGCCCGCGCGCACCAGGCCGTTGCCGGCCAGGATCAGGGGGAATTCCGCCTCGCTGATGATCTCTGCCACCGCCGCG
Organism: Burkholderiales bacterium; assembly: GCA_023511995.1. Lineage (NCBI taxonomy): Bacteria > Pseudomonadati > Pseudomonadota > Betaproteobacteria > Burkholderiales > Burkholderiales bacterium. Next base: position 56,166 of record JAIMAL010000012.1, on the reverse strand, counting down.
ACCCGCTCCGGCGAGGGGTGGGGGATGGTCACCGGCACGGGCTTGAGGGGCCGTGCCTGCACGTCCGCCATGCGCGCGATGTTCTCCGGAAACTCGATGAAACAGGCCCCCTGTTTTGGGCTTTGGGCGGTCTTGAAGGCCTTGCGCACCACTTCCGGGATGATCTCCGGATTGAGAATCTGCGTGGCGTATTTGGTGATGGGCTGGAAGAGGTTGGTGAGGTCCAGCACCTGGTGGGATTCCTTGTGCAGGCGGTTGGTGGCGGCCTGGCCGGCGATGGCCACCAGCGGGGCGTGATCCAGGTTGGCGTCGGCCACGCCGGTGACCAGATTGGTGGCGCCAGGGCCGAGGGTGGCGAGACACACCCCGGCGCGCCCGGTGAGGCGTCCCTCCACATCGGCCATGAAGGCTGCGCCCTGTTCGTGGCGGGTGGTGATGAAACGGATGGAGGAATCGAGCAGGGCATCCATGATGTCCAGGTTTTCCTCCCCCGGCACGCCGTAGATGAAGCGCACGCCTTCGGCTTCAAGACACCGGACGAAAAGCTCGGCGGCCTTCATGACAGCGCCTCCCCGGCGGGCAAAAAAAAGCCCCGAGGGGTCTCGGGGCCGAACAGCACTAGTTGAACAGAAACAAGCATCACACTTGCCCTTTCACTATAACACACAGACCAGGAATGTCTAGTCCTTTTCGACCAACCCGTGCTCAGGACTTCTTCGCGTCGCCTTCCGCCCGCCGGACGAGACCCAATTCCAGGGCCAGGGTGGCCACCTGCACCCGGTTGGCCAGCTTGAGCTTATCGAGGATGTTGCGCAGGTGGTTGCGCACGGTGTTCTCGGAAAGATTCAGGGCCTGGCCGATGGCGCGGTTGCTCATGCCCCGGGCGACGTGGGCGACGATTTCCAGCTCCCGTGGGGAGAGCTTGTCAAAGGGGCTGCCGGCGAGCTCCCCCCGTGCCATTTTCTGCATGATCTCGGCGGGCAGCATGCTGTTGCCCGCATGGACGGAGCGGATGGCCTGCAGGATCTGCTCCGGCTCGCTGGACTTGAGGATGTAGCCGTCCACCCCGCGCTCGATGGCATCGCGGATTTCATACTCCGCATCGGCGATGGTGAGCATGACCACCCGGATGTTGGCCTGTTTGAGGTCCGGCACCAGGGACAGGCCCTCCTCCCCCGGCAGTCGCCGGTCGAGGAGGGCGACGTCGGCGGTTCCCCCCGCCTTCAGCCACGCCCGCGTTTCCTCGACGCTGGCAAACTGGCCGACCAGGGCAAGACCCGGCTCGTTGGCGACGAGATGCTCCAGGCCCTTACGGAAGAGGGGGTGATCGTCCACGAGAATGACGCGGATGGTCATGGGCTTGGCCTCAGGAAGCGCGTTTGCCCGACCGCTCCCGCCAGGCCAGGGCGATGAGCTCGTCCAGCACGGGGAAGAGTCTTTCGTGGCCTCCGGTCTGGCTGCTCGAGGTGCGGTAACGGCCATCGACGATCATCGAGGGTACACCCTGGATGCCATAGGCGCTGGTGAGCTCCCTCGCCTGCTGGACCTTGGTCTGCACGGCAAAGGAGTCGTAGGCGGCGCCGAAGCGGGCCGCATCCACACCCTGCGCGGCGATGAAGCGCAGCAGATTCTCCCGCTTGTTGAGGTTTGCCCCCTGGAGGTGGATGGCATCGAAGATCGCAGCATGGAGTTTGTCCACAAGCCCCAGCGCTTCCAGCGCATAGTAGGCCTTGGCCAGGGGCACCCAGCCGTCGTGAAAGACCGCCGGCATGCGGCGGAAATAGGCATGCCGCGGCAGGGTCTTCAGCCATTTGGTGAGCAGCGGCTCCAACTCGAAACAATGGGGGCAGCCGTAAAAGAAGAGCTCCAGCACCTCCACCCGCTTCGGATCGAGGGTGGGCTGGGGAAATTCCACCAGCGCATAGTCGCGGCCCGCGACCAGGGCGGCGCGGGACAAGGCGAAGGGTGAAAGCGCCAGGGTGGCGGCGGCAAGGCCCAGGAAGCGGCGGCGTGTCGGCATGGAAGATCCCTATTCCTTGACTTTGATCAGCGTTGCCTGGATGCCGTTCTGCGCCAGGGTTGCCCGCACCCGGGACATTTCGTCCACACTGGCGAAAGGCCCGATGCGCACCCGGTGCCACACCCCCTTGTCCCCCAGGCTTGCGCTCTGCACGGTGGCTTCCACGCCCATCAGGGCGAGCTGGGCTTTCAGGTTGTCGGCATCGGCCTGGTTCTGGAAGGCTCCTGCCTGGAGGAAGAACTGCTCTTTGCTGCCGGCGGCGGGTTCCTTGATGGCGCGATCCGGTACCGCCTCCTCCGTGCCGGGCAGGATGTTGTAGAAATCGAAGCGGGGCTTCTTCGCTTCCGCGCCGGCGGCAGGCGGGCTGGGCGGCTTTTCTGCGGCCTCCTTGGGCGCGGGCGGCGGTTCCGGCTGGCGCAGACCCCGGGTGAGCGAAGGCACATACCAGGCCACGGCGATGGCGGCGGCAAGGCCGATGATGATGCCGATGAGGATGCCGGTGAGCATGGGATTGCCAGCCGGCGAACGGGGGGCGGTGCGGGGTTTGTAGTCCTTGCTCATGGGCTGATTCGGGTCAAAGGCGGGGTCACATTTTCTCCGGCGCGGAAACGCCCAGCAAAGCGAGGCCATTGCGGATCACCTGGCCGGTGGCGGCCACCAGCGCCAGGCGTGCCAGGCGCACCGATTCCTCCTCCACCAGGAACTGTTCCGCATTGTAGTAGGTGTGGAAGTCGCCGGCGAGATCGCGCAGATAATGGGCAATGTGGTGGGGCGCGAGTTCCCGCGCGGCGGTTTCCACCATCTCGGGGTAGGCCGCGAGCGTCTTGAGGAGTGCCAGCTCCGGCTCCTTCACCAGCGGCGAGACATCCACCTCGCGCAGCATGGCCGCATCCCCGCCCCATTTCGCCAGCACGCTGGCACAGCGCGCGTGGGCGTACTGGATGTAATAGACCGGGTTTTCGTTGCTCTGCGCCTTGGCGAGTTCCAGGTCGAATTCCAGATGCTGGTCCGACTTGCGCAGCACGTAGAAAAACCGCGCCGCATCATTGCCCACCTCGTTGCGCAGCTCCCGCAGGGTGACGAATTCGCCGGCGCGGGTGGACATGGGCACCTTCTCCTTGCCGCGGTAGAGGACGGCGAACTGTACCAGCGCCACGGTGAGCCGCTCCGCATCGAGCCCCAGGGCGCTCAAGGCGCCCTTGACGCGGGCGATGTAGCCGTGATGGTCGGCCCCCCAGACATCGATGACGCGGTCGAAGCCCCGTTCGAATTTGTTCAGGTGGTAGGCGATGTCGGAGGCGAAATAGGTGTACTGGCCGTTTTCCCGCTGCACCACGCGGTCCTTTTCGTCACCGAAGGCGGTGGAGCGGAACCACAGCGCGCCGTCCTGGCGGTAGAGGTGGCCGCGCTCATCGAGGAGGCCTACAGCCCGTTCCACCAGACCGTTTTCGTACAGGGAGCGCTCGGAAAACCAGTTGTCGAACACCACACCGAACTCGGTGAGATCATTGCGGCAGTCCCCGAGCTGCTCGGTGAGGGCGAGGTCATGCACATAGGCGTAGTCTTCGCCCAGAAGCCGCTTGGCGTTGAGGATGAGCTGGTCGAGATGGCCCTCCGGGTCCTCCTCCACGGAGGGTGCGCCATCGAGCACCCGCCACGGCTCGTGGACATAGCGGTCCCCGTGCTGCGTGTAGATGATGCGCGCCATGTCGCGCACGTATTCGCCCTGATAGGCGTTGGGGGGGAAGGGCACGTTGATGCCGTTGAGCTCCAGATAGCGCAGCCACGTGGACAGGGCAAGGATGTCCATCTGCCGCCCTGCATCGTTGACGTAGAACTCGCGGGTGACCTCGTGTCCCGCCGCCGCCAGCACGTTGGCGAGCGACGCCCCGTAGGCCGCACCGCGCCCATGGCCCACGTGCAACGGCCCGGTGGGATTGGCGGAGACGAATTCCACCTGCACCTTGAGCCCCGTGGGCCGGCCACGGCCGAAGGCCTCGCCCTCGCTGAGGATCAAGGGCACGATGCGCTGTTTGGCGGCGTGGTTGAAAAAGAAATTGATGAAACCGGCACCGGCGATTTCCACTTTTTCCAGCCAGGGGGAGAGGGGCAGCGCATCGACGATGTCCCGCGCCACCTCCCGCGGCGGGCGCTTGAGGGCGCGGGCAAGCTGGAGGGCCACGTTGCAGGCGATATCGCCATGGGCACTCTGGCGGGTGGGCAGCAGTTCAAGGGTGACCTGCGCCTCGGGCGCCACCACGGCGACGGCGTCGGACAAAAGTTCGGTCAAATGGGATTTCAGGAAGGACATGGTGAGCGAGAAGAAAACGTGATTATAGCGGCACAGCGGCAATTTGCCCGTGTCATTGTCAGGGTTCCACAGGATCCACATCCAGCGCCCAGCGCACCTGCCGCGCCCGCAGGGCGTTGAGGCTTACCAGCCACGGCCCGAGGAAAGCCTGCAGGGCGCTGCGCGAGTCGGCTTCCACGAGAAGCTGCGCGCGCGCCTTGCCGGCCTTGCGGGCAAGGGGCGCGGGCACGGGATCATAAAGGGTGACCCCCTCGGGCCTGGCGCAGGCGCGGGCGGCGCGGAGGAACGCCATCACCGCTTCCATGCTGTGGGCCTCGGCGCGCAGCCACGCCTGGAAGGAGAAGGGCGGAAGATGAAGCGCTTCCCGCTCCGCAGCCAAGGTGGTGGCGAACGCCTCGTAATCCCCCTGCGCCAGAGCGGCGAAGAGGGGGTGGCCCGGCAGGCTGGTCTGGATCAGCACCTCGCCGTCGGCGCTCGCGCGCCCGGCGCGGCCGGCCACCTGCAGGAGCTGGGCAAAGAGCCGCTCCGAGGCGCGGAAATCGGCACTGTAGAGGCCGCCATCTGCATTGAGGATGCCCACCAGGGTGAGTCGCGGAAAGTCGTGCCCCTTGGTCAGCATCTGGGTGCCCAGCAGGATGTCCACCTCGCCGGCGGCCACTTTCTCCAGCATGTCCGGCAGGGCAGCGCGGCGGCGGGTGCTGTCGCGGTCGATGCGCAGCAGGCGCGCCTCTGGCAGCAGCCGGCGCAGGGCCTGTTCCACCCGCTGCGTGCCCTGGCCGAGGGGGTTGAGTTCCAGGGCACCGCAGTCGGGGCAGTGGCGGGGGATGGCTTCCTCATGGCCGCAGTGGTGGCAGCGCAGGCGCCGGTCGGCAAGGTGCACCACCAGTTTCACCGCGCAGCGGGGGCAGCCGGCAAGCCAACCGCAGGCGCTGCAGTGGAGCACGGGGGCAAAGCCCCGGCGGTTGAGGAAGAGCAGGCTCTGCTCGCCGCGGCGCAGCCGCTCCTTGAGGGCAAGGATGAGGCGGGCGCTGAGTCCCTCGGTGAGGGCTTCGCGCCGGATGTCGATGAGGCCGAGGCGCGGCGGTCGGGCCCCCTCCACTGCGCGACGGGGCAGCCGCAGCAGATGGTAGCGGTTAAGGCAGGCGTTGTGCCAGCTTTCCAGGGAAGGGGTGGCGGAGCCCAGGACGATGGGCACGCCCCGCTGCCGGGCGCGATAGACGGCGAGGTCGCGGGCGGAGTAGCGCAGCCCCTCCTGCTGCTTGAAGGAGATGTCGTGTTCCTCGTCGACGACGATGAGCCCTAGGCGGGGCAGCGGGGTGAATACCGCAAGCCGCGTGCCGAGGACGATGTCCGCCTTTGCCTCCTGCGCCAGGCGCCAGCGCTTCAAGCGCTCCCCCTCGGCCAGATGGCTGTGCAGGCTGATGATGGTCGCCTGGGGGAAGCGGCGGCGGAAGCGGGCCTCGGTCTGCGGCGTGAGGTTGATTTCCGGCACCAGCACCAGGCTCTGGCGGCCCTTTGCCAGGGTGTGGGCGATCAGGCGGGAATAGACCTCGGTCTTGCCGCTGCCCGTCACCCCCAGAAGGAGCCAGGCGCTGAAACCCTCCCCGGCTGCGCATACCGCCGCCACCGCCGCCTCCTGGTCGGGATTGAGAACCGGCGGCGTTTCCAGGGGATAGGGCGTGGCGGGGGCTTCCACCCGTGGGGTAGCCGTGCCCCGTTCCACCCAACCCAGGGCCAGGAATTCCTGCATCACCCGGCCGGCGCCGGGAAAGACAGCGCGCAACTCCTCTGCGCTCAATTCGCCCCGCTCCTTGAGGGTGGCCAGCAGCCGCCGACGCCGGACCGCCCGCTGCGGCAGGCTGCCTGGTTCGACTGCGCGTCCCGCGGAAGAGAGTCGCCACACCGGCTCTTCGGCGCGGGCGGGGGGCATGCGGCGCAGGCGTTGGGGCAGCAGGGTGGCGAGCACCTGGCCCAGGGGATGGTGGTAGTAGGTGGCGCAGAAGCGGGCGAGTTCCAGGATGTCCGCCGGCAGCGCCGGCAGCTCCCGCAGAACGCGGGTCACGGGCTTGAGCCGGCCCGCTTCCACCGTGGGCGTCTCGGCGAAGCCCACGATCACCCCCACCCGCCTGCCGCGGCCGAAGGGCACCAGGGCAAGCCGCCCCACGTCTTCTGCCTGCGCCCCCACGGCCGTGTACTCAAAGAGGGTGTCCAGGGGAACGTCGAGGGCGATGTGCGCAATGGGCATGGCTTCTCACGGGCGGCAAGGGCCTATTTTAGCGGCGGGACGGCCTGTGGATAACTCTGTGCATAGTCACCGGCCGTGGAGCGCGCATTCACCCCATTGTCAACGGAGAGTGGCACGCGACCGCCGGCGGTCCGGTAAAACTTTGGCCAAATCAGTGCCTTGCAAGCCAATCTTGAAGCCGCTTCCAGCCTGGGCCGCTGGCCCGCTTCTCCGTCCCGGCTGTGTATAAGTCAGTCCTGAAATAGCCGCGAAGGAGCCTTGTTGCGGGCTTTACGGGCCGGGGAAAAGGGGCTATAAGGGCGCATTGACTTTGTCATTTTCCGCCCATGTCCCCCGACCCCATCGCCCGGCGTTGCCAAGCCGTCGTTGAAGCCTGGGCGCGCTACCGGGCCGCGCCCAGCATGGAATCCTTCGTGGAGCTGGCCGTCTCCGTCAACAGCTTCACCGAATTCCTGCGGGAGACGAAGAACGTGGGCCTTGCCCATGCGAGTCACGACCTGGAACAGGCGATCCTCGCCCTCTTCCAGCCCGAGCTCGCCCATCCCCTGCCGGAGGCGACCGTAAACGCCCTCGATGGGCGCATCCAAACCCTCTGCGCCATGGTCAAGGCCCAGACCGCCCTGGCGGCGGCCCGCTTCGACCGCCGCCAGGGGGTGGCTCGGCTTCCGGCGGCTGCCACCGCGCCCCGCGGCTTTCTCATCGGCCATGAGGCGGAGCGTTGGCGGGCGCTTACTGACCAGCTTGCCCATTTCGGCGCGCCCGTGCGCTTTTTGACCTGGGACGAGGCGGTGCCGGAGACGGTGGCCGCGCCGCTTTTGCTTCTGGATTTACGCAGCCTCCCCTGGGGTGAGTGGCGCGCCCGGGTGCAGGGGCTGCGCGCCCGCCATGGCCTGGCCCAGATTTTCTGTTTGGGCCTGCGCTCGGATTTCGACGAGCTCTACGAACCCCTGGCGGGGGGCGCCGATCACTGTCTGCTGGAAGGGACGCCGGTGCACGCCCTGGTGGAGCGCATCCTGGAGCTCACCCAGAGCCAGGAGCCCGAGCCCGGCCGGGTGCTCATCGTGGAGGATTCCAAGACCGCAAGCCACCTCATCCGGCGCACCCTGGAGGAGAACCAGATCGCCTGCGAGATTGTCAACGACCCGCGCCAGGCCCTCGCCGCGGTGAAGCAGTTCCACCCGGACCTGGTGTTGATGGACATGTACATGCCCGGCTGCACGGGCGTGGAGCTCACCCGCCTTCTCCGCCAGCACCCCGAGTTCATCAGCGTGCCCATCGTCTATCTCTCGGCGGAGACCGATGTGGCCCTGCAGGTGGACGCCATGCGCCTCGGCGGGGACCATTTCCTCACCAAGCCCTTCAACCCGGTCTATCTCAACGCCGTGGTGCGCACCAAGATCGAGCGCTACCGGGCACTTCGCCGCACCATGTACCACGACAGCCTCACCGGGCTGCTCAACCACACCAGCGGCAAGAACACCCTCGACCTCCTCCTGGAAAGTCTGCGGGCGGAAGGGGGCCAGGCGGCAGTGGTGATGATGGACATCGACCGCTTCAAACAGGTGAACGACACCTACGGCCATCCGGTGGGGGATCAGGTGATCCGCAGCCTCTCCTGGCTTCTGAAACAGCGGCTACGCCGCGGTGATCTCCTTTGCCGTTACGGGGGCGAGGAGTTTCTCATCGCCCTGCCCCACGTGGACGGCGAGCAGGCGCTCGCCATCATCGACCGCATCCGCGACGATTTCAGCGGTGTGTGCCATCCCACTGGCGAAGGCGGGTTTTACGCCACCGCCAGCGCCGGCATTGCCCTCTTTCCCCACCATGGCACCAGCCAGGCCCTGATCGAGGCGGCCGATGCGGCCCTCTACGAGGCCAAGCGCACCGGGCGCAACCGGGTGTGTGTCGCGCCTTAGTGAAAGGCGCGGGAGAGCTCGTGCACGGCCTCCACCAGGGCGGCCACGCTCTCCGGGGGCGTGAACTGGGACACGCCATGGCCCAGGTTGAAAACGTGGCCGGAGCCCTGGCCGTAGGCTTGCAGGATACGCTTCGCCTCCTCCCGCACGACCTCCGGGCCGGCAAAGAGCACCATGGGGTCCATGTTGCCCTGCAGGGCGACCCGGTCCCCCACCCGCCGGCGTGCCTCGCCGATGTCGCAGGTCCAGTCCAGGCCCACCGCTTCGCAGCCGATGCCGGCGATTTTCTCCAGCCACACCCCGCCGCCCTTGGTGAAGACAATGGAGGGCACCCGCATGCCCTCGTGTTCCTTGATGAGCCCGGCGACCACCTGGCGGAGATAGGCCAGGGAGAATTCCTCGTAGGCGCGGGCGGAGAGCATGCCGCCCCAGGTGTCGAAAATCTGCACCGCCTGGGCGCCGGCGCGGATCTGGGCGTTGAGATAGTCGGTGACCGCCCGGGTGTTCACCTCCAGAATGCGGTGTAGGAGGTCGGGCCGGCGGTAGAGCATCGTCTTCGTGGTGCGGAAATCGTCCGAACCGCCCCCCTCCACCATATAGCAGGCCAGGGTGAAGGGGCTGCCGGAAAAACCGATGAGGGGCACTTCATTGTCCAGGGCCTTGCGAATCTGGCGCACGGCATCCAGCACATAGCCCAGGTGGAGTTCCGGATCGGGGGGGGTGAGATCCCGGATTTCCCATTCCTCGCGCAGGGGACGCTCGAATTTCGGGCCTTCCCCGTCGGCGAAGTACAACCCCAGCCCCATGGCATCGGGGATGGTGAGGATGTCGGAGAAGAGGATGGCGGCATCCAGTCCGAAGCGGGCGATGGGTTGCAGGGTGACCTCGGTGCAGTAGTCCGGGTTTTTGCACAGGTCGAGGAAGGAGCCGGCGCGCGCCCGGGTTTCGTTGTATTCCGGCAAGTAGCGCCCCGCTTGGCGCATGATCCAGATGGGGGTGTAGGGCACCGGCTCCTTGAAAAGGGCGCGCAGGAAAGTGTCGTTTTTGGGTTTCATCCGGGCACCGTTGCCACCGGCTTAGGCGAGGGGTGACGGGGTTCTTCGGCGTGCTAGACGTTGAGATAGGCGAGGATGCCTTCCGCCGCCTGGCGGCCCTCCCACACCGCGGTCACCACCAGATCGGAGCCGCGCACCATGTCGCCCCCGGCAAACACCTTGGGGTTCGCCGTCTGGTAAGGGTACTGATGGCCCCGCGCCACCACCCGGCCCATCTGGTCGGTGGTGATGCCATACTCGGCAAACCAGGGTTGCGGGTTGGGGCGGAAGCCGAAGGCGATGATCACCCGATCGCAGGGGACGATTTCCTCGGAACCCGGCACCACCTGGGGGATGCGCCGCCCGCGGGCATCGGGGGCGCCCAGCTCCGTGGTGACGAGCTTCACCCCTTCCACCCTGCCGTTGCCGACGATTTCCACCGGCTGGCGGTTCCAGAGGAACTGCACGCCCTCCTCCTTGGCGTTGGCCACTTCCCGCCGGGAGCCCGGCATGTTGACCTCATCCCGGCGATAGGCGCAGGTCACGGATTTCGCGCCCTGGCGAATGGCGGTGCGGTTACAGTCCATGGCGGTATCGCCCCCGCCCAGGACCACCACCCGCTGGCCCTCCATGGAAATGTAGCCGGGGGGCCTCGGCGGCAGCCCCAGACAGTGGCGCACGTTGGAGATGAGGAAGGGCAGGGCCTCGTAAACGCCGGGCAGGTCCTCACCGGGGAAGCCGCCTTTCATGTAGGTGTAGGTGCCCATGCCGAGGAAGACCGCATCGTACTCGGCAAGCAGGCGCTCGAAGGGCAGGTCGCGGCCGATCTCCGTGTTGAGGCGGAACTCGATCCCCATTTCCTCCATGATCTTGCGGCGCCGGCGCACCACTTCCTTTTCTAGCTTGAACTCGGGGATGCCGAACGTGAGCAGGCCGCCGATTTCATCGTAGCGGTCGAAGACCACGGGGCTGACCCCATTGCGCACCAGGACGTCGGCGCAGGCAAGCCCCGCCGGCCCCGCGCCCACCACCGCCACCCGCCGGCCGGTGGGGCGCACGTCCGACAGATCGGGCCGCCAGCCCAGCCGGAAGGCTTCATCGGAGATGTATTTTTCCACCGCGCCGATGGTCACCGCGCCAAAGCCCCCTTGGTTCAGGGTGCAGGCGCCTTCACACAGACGGTCCTGGGGACAGACGCGGCCGCAGATTTCCGGCAGGGAGTTGGTCTTGTGGGACAGCTCCGCCGCCTCCAAGAGATTGCCCTCCGCCACCAGCTTGAGCCAGTTGGGGATGTAGTTGTGCACCGGGCATTTCCACTCGCAGTATGGATTACCGCAGCCCAGGCAGCGCGCCGACTGCTCCGCCGCCTGGTTTGCATCGAAGGGCGCATAGATTTCCCGGAACTGCCGGATGCGTACTTCCACCGGCGTCTTGTTGCCGTCCCGGCGCGGAACGTTGAGAAACTGAAAAACGTCACCCATTGTCTTCTTTCGTAGCCGTATGCCGCCCGATTTCAGTCCTTGAGCAGGCTGTCCAGCGTGAGGGCCTTGGGCTTGACCAGGTAGAACCGGGCCACCGCGCTGTCGAAATCGGCAAGCAGCGCCTTACCCCGGGGGCTGTCGGTGAGCCGCACGTGCTCCTCGATCTGCTCCCGCAGGAACTGCCGGTATTCCTCCGTGGATTCATTGGTGATGCGGTGGATGTCGATGAGCTCGTTGTTGTAGCGGCGGCTGAAACCACCATCCTCGTCATAGACGAGGGCGAACCCACCGGTCATGCCGGCACCGAAATTGAGGCCGGTGTTGCCCAAAACGATGATGCAGCCGCCTGTCATGTATTCACAGCAGTGGTCCCCGGCGCCTTCCACCACGGCGATGGCGCCGGAATTGCGCACACCGAAGCGCTCGCCGGCAATCCCGGCGGCGTTCAACCGGCCGCCGGTGGCGCCATAAAGGCAGGTATTGCCCATGATGGCCGCCTCGTGGGGCAGGAAGGTGGAATTGCGCGGCGGATAGATGATGATGCGGCCGCCCGCCATGCCCTTGCCCACATAGTCGTTGGCCTCGCCCTCCAGCTCCAGGGTGAGGCCCTTGTGGTTCCAGACACCGAAGCTTTGCCCTGCCGCCCCCGTGAGCTTGATGTGCACGCAGTCATCGGGCAGCCCCTCCGCGCCATGGATGCGGGCGATCTCCCCGGAAAGCCGGGCGCCGATGGAACGGTGGGTGTTCTGGATGGGGTAGGCAAGGCGGATCGGCTTTTTGTGGAGGATGGCCTCGCGGGCATCGCAGAGCATGCGTTCCGCAAGTTCGCCCTTGTCGAAGGAAGGATTGCGTTCCGCCACGCAGAACTGGGGCTCCTCGGGCGGAATGTTGCCTTGGCTCAGGAGGATGTTGAGCTTGAGCCGTTTCTGTTTCGTCGTCTCCCCTTCCAGCAGTTCGATGAGGTCGACGCGGCCGATCAGCTCCTCCAGGGTGCGCACCCCCAGCGCCGCCATCAGTTCCCGCGTTTCCATGGCGATGAAGGTGAAGTAATTCATGACCATCTGCGGCAGGCCGATGAAATATTTCTGCCGCAGACGCGCATCCTGGGTCGCCACGCCGGTGGCGCAGTTGTTGAGGTGGCAGATGCGCAGATATTTGCAGCCCAGGGCCACCATGGGGCCGGTGCCGAAGCCGAAGGATTCGGCACCGAGAATGGCGGCCTTCACCACATCCATGCCGGTCTTGAGGCCACCATCGGTCTGGATGCGCACCCGTCCGCGCAGGCCGTTGGCGCGCAGCACCTGTTGCGTTTCGGTAAGCCCCAGCTCCCAGGGAGTGCCGGCATATTTCACGCTGGTCAAGGGGCTTGCACCGGTGCCGCCATCGTAGCCGGAGATGGTGATGATGTCGGCATAGGCCTTGGCCACGCCGGCAGCGACAGTGCCCACTCCCGGTTCCGCCACCAGCTTCACCGATACCAGCGCCTCCGGATTCACCTGCTTGAGGTCGAAGATGAGCTGCGCCAGGTCCTCGATGGAATAGATGTCGTGATGGGGCGGAGGCGAGATGAGGGAGATGCCGGGCTTGGAGCAGCGCAGCTTCGCGATCATGGGCGAGACTTTGTCCCCCGGTAACTGGCCGCCTTCGCCGGGTTTTGCGCCCTGGGCGATCTTGATCTGCAGCACCTCCGCATTCACCAGGTAATGGGGCGTGACACCGAAGCGTCCGGAGGCCACCTGCTTGATCTTGGACATCTTGATGGTGCCGTAGCGGGCGGGATCCTCGCCGCCCTCGCCGGAATTGGAACGTCCACCCAGCCGGTTCATGCCCTCGGCCAGGGCCTCGTGCGCCTCCGGCGACAGGGCACCCAGGGACATGCCAGCCGAGTCGAAACGCTTGAGAATTTTCTCGATGGGCTCGACCTCTTCCAGCGGAATGGGGTTGATGCCGGTCTTCAGCTTCATGAGATCGCGCAGCATCGCCACCGGGCGGTTGTTCACCAGCTCGGCGTATTTCTTGTATTCCTCATAATCACCGTTTTGCACCGCTTTCTGCAGTTGCATGACCACGTCCGGGTTGTAGGCGTGGTACTCGCCGCCAAAAATGAACTTGAGCAGTCCACCCTGGGCGAGCGGCTTGCGCGGATCGAAGGCATGACGGGCGAGCTGCTTCTGGTCCGCTTCGAAATCCTCGAAGTTGGCGCCGGAGATGCGGCTCACCGTGCCGGTAAGACAGAGGTCCACCACTTCCTCGTGCATTCCCACCGCCTCGAAGAGCTGGGCGCCGCGGTAGCTGGCAATGGTGGAGATGCCCATCTTGGAGATGATCTTCAGCAGCCCCTTGTTGATGCCCTTCACGTAATGGGCGATCGCCTTCTCCAGGGGCAGCTTGATCTCCTGGCTTCGGATCAGGTCATGGATCACCTGATAGGCGAGGTAAGGGTAGACGGCGGTGGCGCCGTAGCCGATGAGGCAGCCGAAATGATGGGGATCGCGCGCGGTGCCGGTCTCGACGATGATGTTGCAGTCGCAGCGCAGACCAGCGCGGATCAGCGCATGGTGCACCGCCCCCACGGCGAAGAGGGCGTGGATGGGAAGCTTATCCTGGGCGATGCGGCGGTCGGAGAGCACCACGATCACGGCGCCGGCTTTCACTTCCTCCACTGCCCGTTGCGCCAGCTGCTCGATCGCCGCTTTCAGATGCGTCTGCGTCGGATCGTAGTTGAGATCGAGGGTCACCGCGCGGTATTCCGGCCCCGCCTGCTCGGTGAGATAGACGAATTTCTCGTGGGTGAGCACCGGTGAATGCACCTCGATGCGGCGCGCGTGTTCCGCCGTTTCCTCGAAGAGATTGCGCTCGGGACCGAAGCAGGTCTTGAGCGACATGACGATGGCTTCGCGGATGGGATCGATGGGCGGATTGGTCACCTGCGCAAACTGCTGACGCAGATAGTCGAAAGGCGAGCGCACCATGCGCGACAGCACCGCCATCGGCGTGTCATCGCCCATGGACCCCACCGCCTCCTGGGCGTCCTCGGCCAGCACGCGGATCACCTGATCGCGCTCCTCGAAGGTGACGTTGAACAGCTTCTGGTGGACGAGCACCTCATGGGCGTCCATGAGGGGCATGGTCTGCGGCTGATCGAGGGCGGATTCCAGGTAGCGGACGTTTTCCTTCAGCCACTGGCGGTAGGGCCGTGCCCCCTTGAGGGTCTCGTCGATGTCCCGGGGCGTAAGCAGGCGCCCGTCAGCGAGGTCCACGGCGACGATTTCGCCCGGCTTGATGCGTCCCTTGATGGCGACATTCTCCGGCGCATAGCCCCATACCCCCACTTCGGAGGCGATGGTGAGGTAACGGTCCTTGGTCACGATGTAGCGCGCGGGGCGCAGACCGTTGCGGTCCAGGGCGCAGACGCCGAAGCGGCCGTCGGTGAGGACGATGCCGGCGGGACCGTCCCACGGCTCCATGTGCATGGAGTTGTACTCGTAGAAGGCGCGCAGGTCTGCATCCATGTCGTCCACGTTCTGCCAGGCCGGGGGAATGAGCAGGCGCAGGGCGCGGAACAGGGGCACGCCGCCCATGACCAACCCTTCCAGCATGTTGTCGAGGCTCATGGAGTCGGAGCCGGTGGTGCTCACCAGGGGGCGCACGTCGTCCATGTTGGGAATGAGGGGCGAGGCAAGCTTCATCTCGCGGGCGCGCGACCAGTTGCGGTTACCCTGCAGGGTGTTGATCTCGCCGTTGTGGGCGAGGTAGCGGAAGGGCTGGGCAAGCCGCCACTCGGGCCAGGTGTTGGTGGAAAAGCGCTGGTGATAGACGGCGAGACTGGAAGCGAAGCGCTCATCCCGCAGATCGGGGTAGAACACCGGCAGGTTGGCGGGCATGACCAGGCCCTTGTAAGCGATCACCCGCGAGGACAGGGTGGGCACGTAAAAGGTCGGGTCGGCCTGAAGCGACTTCTCCGCCCGCCGGCGGGCGATGAAGAGGCGGCGCTCGAAGGTGTCCTCGTCCATGCCGTCGGGGCAGTTGACGAACACCTGCTCGATCAGGGGCAGGGTGGCAAGGGCATAGTCGCCGCAGGCTTCGGGGTTGACGGGCACCCTGCGCAAACCCGCCACCTCCAGACCCTGCTCCACAAGTTCCCGCCGCAGGGTGTCGCGGGCGCGGGCGGCGAGCCCCGCATCGGTGTTGAGAAACACAAGCCCCGCCGCATAGCGGGGCTTGAGGGCAAAACCCGCCTCCTCCGCCACCGCGCGCAGGAAGGCATCCGGCTTCTTGAAGAGCAGACCACAGCCATCGCCGGATTTGCCGTCAGCGGCCACGGCGCCGCGATGGGTGAGGCGAGCGAGGGAATCGATCGCGGTTTGCACCAGCCAATGGCTTGGCTTATCATCCATTTGCGCCATCAAGCCGAAACCGCAGCTATCCTGCTCGAATTCCGGGCGGTAGAGGGTGCCGTCAAGAAAGCCCTGGTCGCTCATTGCCAAACCCTGCAAAATTCAGTGAAAAGTTCACGATTCTAACCGGGAAACGCGCCCCCGGGCAATGCGGCGCAGGCAGTGCCAAGACCCTTTCGACGCAAAGGCTGTAGGAAACCACCCCACCGCAACAACGCTTTCCCGCAAGGGGTGGGGAAGGGACACCGGCGCCGGCCTTTGCGGTTTGTCCGGCACAAGTTTGAGGTTCCCCCATGACCGACAAAACCAACCCTGCCGCCCCCCAGCGGGGTGCCGCCAAGACCGCCCGCATCCCGGTCAGGATCGTGCCCGCGCCGGTGGCGCGCAAACCGGCCTGGATCCGCGCCAAATCCCCCAACAGCCCCCGCTTCTTCGAGATGAAGGCGATCCTGCGCCGGCAGCGTCTGCACACGGTGTGCGAGGAAGCCTCCTGTCCCAACATCGGCGAGTGTTTCTCCCATGGCACGGCCACTTTCATGATTCTGGGTGAGGTGTGCACCCGGCGCTGTCCCTTCTGCGACGTGGCCCATGGCCGGCCGCAGCCCCCCGACCCCGAGGAGCCCCAGCACCTTGCGCAAACCGTCGCCGCCCTCGGCCTGCGTTACGTGGTCATCACCAGCGTGGACCGGGATGATCTGCGGGATGGCGGCGCGCAGCATTTCGTCGATTGTATCCGCGCCGTGCGGCAGATCTCGCCGCAGACCCGCATCGAAATCCTGGTGCCGGATTTCCGCGGCCGGCTGGAAACCGCCTTGGACATTCTCGATGCGGCACCGCCGGATGTGTTCAACCACAACCTGGAGACCGTGCCGCGGCTATACCGCGCGGCGCGCCCGGGGGCCGACTACGCCCATTCGCTTAGGTTGCTGCAAGCCTTCAAGGTTCGCCATCCCGGTGTGCCCACCAAGTCCGGCCTGATGCTGGGTCTGGGCGAGACCGATGAGGAAATCCTCGAAGTCATGCGGGATCTGCGCGCCCACGACGTGGACATGCTCACCCTCGGCCAGTATCTGCAACCCTCGCCGCATCACCTGCCCGTGCAGCGCTTCGTCACCCCCGAAGCCTTCGAGGCCTTCGCCGAGGTGGCGCAGCAGATGGGCTTCAGCAATGCCGCCTGCGGGCCCATGGTGCGCAGCTCCTACCACGCCGACAGCCAGGCGGCGGGGCTTACGGGCTGAATCAAAGCGAAAAGCGCTGCGGTTTGCCGGCGCGGCGCCGTGGTGGCTTTCGACTGACCTTCAGCGCAGCAGCCGTCGGCGGGTGAGGCCAAGCCCCAGCCAGAATCCCACGCTCCCATAGGCGATCAGCACCAGCACGTGCAGGAGGATGTCCTCCGGGAGCCGGCCCAGCACCAGCGGCCGCACCAGGTCGATGGCGTGGGAAAGGGGCAGGAAGCGGGAAACCCTCTGCAGCGCCGCGGGCAGTTGGGAGACGGGATAGAACACCCCGCACAACAGCACCATGGGGGTGATGACCAGGGTGAAGTAGTAGAGAAAGAAATCATAGTTGGGGGAGACCGCGTTCATCACCAGCCCCATGCCGGCAAAACACAGGCCGGTGAGGATCACCACCGGGATGATCCAGAGGGAAAGCCAGAAGGAAGCCTCCAGGTCCAGCACCCAGATGATGGCAAGAATCGCCAGCCCCGACAGCAGGGCCTTGGAGGCCGCCCAAACCCATTCGCCCAGGAGCACATCGTCCAGGGTGAGGGGGGTGTTGAGGATGGCATCCCAGGTCTTCTGCACATGCATGCGGGAAAAGCCTGAGTAGAGGGTCTCGAAGGTGGCGCTGTTCATGGTGGAATAGGCCACCGTGCCGGCGGCAAGAAAGGTGAGATAGGGCACCCCCGCGACGTCGGGCAGCAGGGCCCCGAGCCCAAAGCCCAGGCCCAGCATGTAGAGCATGGGATCGGCGAGATTCCCCAGCATCGAGGGAATGGCCAGTTTCCGCCACACCAGGAAATTGCGCCGCCAGACCGGCACGAAGCGCAGGCTCAGACGGGGAGGCGTGAAATACCGCATCAGTCGCGCAGCTCCCGGCCGGTGAGTTTGAGGAACACGTCTTCCAGGTTGGCGGGCCGGTGGGTGACCTTGAGCGCAGGCTGTGCCCGCAGGTTGTTGAGGAGCGCCTCGCCATCGTCCGTGTAGCAAAAGACGCTCTCGCCGGCCTTTTCCACACGCCGGCAGAGCAAGGCGCCGAAGGCGTCCGCCCAGCGGCCCGCCTCCTCGCCATAGATTTCCACCACGAAGGGTTCGATGTGCTCCGCGATGAGGGCGCGGGGATTGCCCTCGGCGATGATGCGACCCTGGTCCATGATGGCCAGACGATCACACAGCCGTTCCGCCTCCTCCATGAAGTGGGTGGTGAGGATCAAAGTCTTGCCCTGGCTGGTGAGGCGGCGCAGCCCCTGCCACAGCAGATGTCGCGCCTGGGGATCCAGCCCCGTGGTGGGCTCGTCGAGGAAAATGAGTTCGGGATCGTTGACCAACGCCCGCGCTAGGGTCAACCGCCTTTTCATGCCGCCAGAGAGGGTGGGGATGCGCGCTTCGGCGCGATGGGCAAGCCCGGCGAAGGCGAGCAGCCCAGGGATACGCGCCCGGATCTCGCCATCGCGCAGGCCGAAATAACGGCCATAGACGAGGAGGTTTTCCTCCACGGTGAAATCGGGATCGAGATTGTCCACCTGGGGCACCACCCCCACCCGCTGCCGGGCATGGCGGGCGCGACGCGGCACCGGCTCGCCGAGAAGCTCGATTTGGCCGTCATCCGGCTCGACGAGCCCCAGCAGCAGACGCAGGGTGGTGGTCTTGCCCGCGCCATTGGGGCCCAGCAGGCCGAAGCACTCGCCGCGGGCCACCGCCAGGCTGACGCCCGCCACCACCTCCACGCCCCCATAGCGCTTGATAAGCCCGCTTGCCTTCAGCACGGACATAGCGCTTCGATGTGTTCCCGCAGCGCGGAAAGCTTCCTGTGGAAGAAATGATCCGCCCCGGCCACCAGGGCGAAAGTGGCGCCGTGGCTTTGCGCCCACTGGCGCGCCGCCTCCGCCGGCACCAGCTCATCCCGTTCGCCGTGAATGACGATGGTTCCGGGCACCGCGCGGCCCATGCGGAAGAGGTTCACCGCCGGGCCGACCAGCAGAACATGCGCGGGGGAAACCCGCTCGGCCACCACGCTCTGCACATAGGCACCGAAGGAAAAACCGGCCAGAATCACGGGGCACTCGGGATAGCGGGGCCGCACGAAATCGTGCACCGCCAGCATATCCTCCACCTCGCCGCGGCCGCCGTCGTACTCGCCGCTGCTCGCCCCCACGCCACGGAAATTGGGCCGCACCGCCACATAGCCCAGATCGAAAAGCGCAGTGGCGATGGTCTTGACTACCTTGTTCTCGAAACTCCCGCCATGCAGCGGATGGGGATGGGCAATAAAGGCAAGGCCCTTGCGCGGGGTACCCGGATCGTCGATGACGGTCTCGATGCGGCCCGCCGGACCCGCTATGCGAAGCTTGAACCGGGGCACGCCGTTATATCCGCAGCCGCTCCACCACGCGGCCGTGCATCAGATGTTCGTCGATGATCTCGTCGATGTCCGCCTGGTCCACATAGGTGTACCAGACCCCTTCGGGATAGACCACCACCACCGGCCCTTCGGCGCAGCGGTCCATGCACCCGGCGCTGTTGATGCGGCACTTGCCCGGCCCGTTGAGTCCCAGCGCCTTGATGCGGCCTTTGGCGTAATCGCGCAGGGCCTGGGCGTCGTGGTCGCCGCAGCAGGCGCCGCCGTCCTCGCGTTGATTGGTGCAGAAAAAGACGTGGTAGCGATAGTATTGCGCCATGGGGTGATTATACCGTGCGCGCAGTTTCCCGCCGCAGTGGCCGCGCGCTACAAGCGGTCGTATTTGCGGCTTGTGCCCCGCGCTTTGTCCACCGGGTATTTGCGCGCATTGATTTCCAGTTTGGCGGCGGCGGCCTGCAGGGGGTCGATGCCCAGCACGTCGGCCAGGCGGGTGAGGTAGATCAGCACATCACCGATTTCCTCCGCCACCGCCTGGCGGCTGGCTTCAGTAAGCGCCCGGCTTTCCGCTTCGCTCAACCACTGGAAGGGCTCCACCAGTTCCGCGGCCTCGACGATCAGGGCCATGGCCAGGTTCTTCGGGCTGTGGAACTGTTCCCAGTCACGTTCCCGGGCGAAGGCGCGCACGCGCTCGCGCAGGATGTCAAGGCTTACGGTCTCGCTCACGGGCATCTCCTGTAGAAGGGGAAGGCTCCATTTTGTCAGAAGCTCGTCATAAGCGTCGGCGGCCAGGGCTTCCTTCCCCCCCCGGCGGAGGCGGCCGCTGCCATCGGACGGTCATTTGCGGCCTATAACCTTTGGCCGATTGTATGGCCCGAAACTTGCATGTTTCCATAAGCGTTTGCGCAGGGGCGCCAAAATGCGCCCCGCCAGCCGAAAACCCTTTCAAAAAACGGGGTTGCGTGCCATAGTTGAAGCCAAAAACGACGTCGGCAGGGCCCGCCCGTCGCGGCAAAAGGGAGAGATACGCCCCTGGCGGGCCCGGATTTCACAGGCGGATATCACGACCAAGACCATTCAGGAGGGGAAAATGAAGCGATCCATCACCCTTGTTCCGGCTGCCTTCCGGGGCGTTGTCGCGGGCGCGCTGGTGCTTTTTGCCGGTTGCGCAAGCCACGGCGATTTTCCGCCGGCGCCCGCCAGGGCTGACATCAGCGGTGCGCCGGATTATCTGATCGGCCCGGGGGATGGGCTCAACATCCAGGTCTGGCGCAATCCCGAGGTTTCCACCAGCGTGACCGTGCGGCCCGACGGCAAGATCAACACGCCGCTCGTGGATGACATGGTGGCCGCCAACAAGACCCCCACCCAGCTTGAGCGGGACCTGGAAAAACATCTGGCCAAATTCATCCAGGATCCCATCGTCACCGTCATCGTCACCGGCTTCAACGGCCCCTACAGCCAGCAGGTGCGCGTCATCGGCCAGGCGGCCAAACCCCAGGCCCTCCAGTATCGCGAGAAGATGACCCTGATGGACGTGATGATCGCGGTGGGGGGCATCACCGATTTCGCCGCCGGCAACAAGGCCACCATCGTGCGCACCTGGGGCGGCAAACAGCAGCAGTTCAGCGTGCGTCTGGAGGACCTCATGCGCGGCGGCGATATCTCCGCCAATGTGGAAATGATGCCCGGCGATGTGCTGATCATTCCCGAAAGCTTCTTCTGATGACGGCTTCCGGCAGCCGCCGGGACGGAAAGAGGGTGCGCCATGCATGAGGTCCTCGCCAAACTGATGTCTTATCTGCGTGCCATGTGGCTGCGCCGCTGGTACGCCGTCATCGTCGCCTGGCTGGTGGCCATCGCCGGCTGGACCTGGGTCTATCTGACCCCTAACCGCTACGAGGCGACGGCGCGGGTATATATCGACACCCAGTCCATCCTCAAGCCCCTCATGTCCGGGCTCACCGTCGCGCCCAACATGGACCAGATCGTCACCATGATGACGCGCACCCTCATTTCCCGGCCCAACATGGAAAAGGTGGCGCGCATGACCGACCTCGACGTCACCGCCAAGACGCCCAAGGAACTGGAGGTCCTCCTCGACGGGCTGGCCAGCGACATCAAGCTCGAGGCGGCGCGGGGCGACAATCTCTACGTCATCCGCTACCAGCACCGGGATCCGGAGACCGCCAAACGGGTCGTGCAGTCCCTGCTCACCATCCTGGTGGAAAGCAGTCTGGGCACCAAGCGCAAGGACACCGACACCGCCAAGCGCTTCATCGAGGATCAACTCAAAAGCTACGAGGAGAAACTCCTGGCCGCGGAGCAGGCGCTCAAGGAATTCAAACAGAAACACGTGGGGCTGATGCCGGGCGAAGGCGGGGATTACTTCACCAAACTCGCGGCGGCCCAGCAGGCTCTGGCCGAGGCCCAGCTTGCCCTGCGCGAGGCGGAATCCCGGCGCGACCAGCTCAAGCGGCAGCTCGCCGACGAGCGGCCGGAACTGGACAAGGAGGCGCCCGCAGCAGCGCTGAGCAATCCCGAGCTGGATGCCCGCATCCAGGAACAGCAGCGCCGCCTGGATCAGCTGCGCCTCGTCTATACCGAACAGCACCCTGACGTGGTGGCGACCAAGCGGCTCATCGAGAAACTGGAACAGCAGAAGCTCGCCGAGGCGAAAAACCGCAAACCCACCGCTGCCTCCGCCGGCAGCGTGGTGAACCCCTACTACCAGCAGCTTGCCATTTCCCTTTCCGAGGCGGAAGCCAACGTGGCTTCCCTACGGGCGCGGGTGAATGAGCTTGCCGCCCGTCATGCCCAGCTCAAGCATGCGGTGAACATGGTGCCGGAGGTGGAAGCCCAGCTCACCCAGCTCACCCGCGATTACGAAGTGAACAAGGCCAACTACGAGGCGCTCCTCAAGCGGCGCGAATCTGCGGAAATCTCCGAGCAGATGGAAGCGAAGACGGAGGTCATCGACTTCCGGGTGGTGGATCCGCCACGGGTGCCTTCCAAGCCCGTCTTCCCCAACCGACCCCTCCTCGTTTCCCTGGTGCTGCTGGTGGCGCTGGGGGCGGGCGTGGCGGTGGCCTTCCTCATCAGCCAGATCATCCCCGTCATTCCCGACCGCACTGCGCTGCGGGAAGTGGCGCCCTATCCGATTCTCGGCTCGGTCTCCATGGTCTGGAACCCCGCCCAGAAAAGACAGCGGCGGCGCGGCCTGGCGGCCTTCGCCGCTTCCGTGGCCGGCCTCGTTGGCGCCTATGGCGTACTCATTTCCGCACTGGCCCTGCTTGGCCGCAGCGCCTGACCCTGAAGGGAGTCACCCATGAGTCTCATCGAAAAAGCCGTGGACAAGCTGAGCCGCAGTGACACGGCCAGCCCGCCCTCCGCCGAGCCGGGGGCCGCGGCGGACAGCGGCGCCGGCCTGATCGCAAAGGCGATGGAGAAAAAGGCGGAGCCGCCCGCCGCGCCGGCCACGGCGGAAGCCCCGGCGGTCACCACCCACAGCGTCACCATCAACCTGGCCCGCCTCAAGGCCACCGGTTTCGTCACCCCGGATGCGGACCGCACCGAGATCGCCGAAGAGTTCCGCCTCATCAAGCGGCCGCTTCTCATCAATGCCACGGGGCAGGGGGGCGAGGCGGTGCCCCGGGGCAACATGATCATGGTGACAAGCGCCCTGCCCGGCGAGGGCAAGACCTTCTGCGCCGTCAACCTGGCCATCTCCATCGCCATGGAGCTCGACCGTACCGTATTGCTGGTGGATGCAGACGTGGCCAAGCCCAAGCTTCTCGAATACCTGGGCGTCAAAGCGGAGCATGGGCTGCTCGACGTGCTGCGGGACCCGCGGCTGTCGCTGGCCGACGTCCTGCTCAAGACCAACGTGGAAAAGCTCACCCTGTTGCCGGCGGGGACGCCCTACAAACGGGCCACGGAACTGCTCGCCAGTGAGGTGATGAACCGTCTCGTCGATGACATGGCAAGTCGCTATGCCGACCGGATCGTCATCTTCGATTCGCCGCCGCTGTTGTCCACCTCCGAGGCCAGCGTGCTCGCCGCCCACATGGGGCAGATCGTGATGGTGGTGGAGGCGGACCATACGCCGCAAAGCGCGGTGCGGGAGGCGCTCGCCCTCATCGAGGATTGCGGTGCGGCCATCAGCATGGTGCTCAACAAAACCACCAGTCCCCAGAGCGCGGGGGGCTATTACGGCTACGGCTATGGCTATGGCCGCTATGGAACCTGAGGGGTGGCCAAGGGGAGGAAGCAAGCAACCATGGGGGGAAGATTCCACAAGGCCGCCTTCGCGGTGCTGAGCGTGCTGGGTATCGCCATGCCCGCGGCGCAGGCCGCGGACTGGAAACTTTCCGCAGGACTCACCGCCAAGGAAACCTACACCGACAACGCCCGCCTTTCGGCGACCGACCGCAAAAGCGACCTCATCACTGAACTGACGCCCTACTTCTCCGCGCAGAAGAAAGGCGCGCGGCTGGAGGTGGATTTCACCTACCGGATGCAAAACCTCTTCTATGCGGACGACTCCAGCCGCAGCCGCACCTATCACCACCTTGCCGCGCGCAGCAAGGCAGAGCTCATCGAGGATGAGGTGTTTGTCGATGCCACGGCCGCCATCAGCCAGCAGATCACTTCCCTGCTTGGGCCTGTCGGCGCCGATACGGCCACCACCGCCGGCAATCTCACCAACGTGAGCCAGATCACCATCAGCCCCTACTGGCAGCACCGCTTCGGTTCCACCGCCAACGGACTTTTGCGTTACACCCACAGCGAGGTACGCTCCGGCAGTGGCGTTGCCGACAGCAGCACCGATGGCGTGCAGTTGAGCCTCACCAGCGGCAGCGCCTTCCGCGACTTGAACTGGGGGCTTTCCTACACGAGCAGCGCCATCGATTACCAGACGCGCCCCGATGTGCGCCTATCCACGGTGTCGGGGACAGTGGGTTACCGCATCCTGCCCCGGCTGCGGCTCTATGGCACGGCGGGTTTCGATGACAACAACTACGTGGCCCTCACCGGCCGGAAAAACAGCGGCAGCTTCTGGCAGTTCGGGGCCACCTGGACCCCCACCGTGCGCACCCAGCTCGATGCCTTCACCGGCGAGCGCTATTTCGGCAAAACCTACGGCCTGAAACTGGACCACCGCATGCGCCGTACCAACTGGCACCTGGGATACGGCCGCAACGTGACCACCTTCGTCTCCCAGTTTACCGTGCCAGCCACGTTGTCGACGGCGGCCTTCCTCGATGCGCTGTACAGGGACAGCATCCCCGATGCCGCCACCCGCGCCCAGTTCGTGCAGGCCTTGATGACACTCCTCAATCTGCCGGCGACGGTGACCGATCCCTTGCACGTCCTCTCCCAGCTCGTCTACTTGGAAAAACGTTTCGATGCCTCGGTGGCCTTCAGCACCGCCAAGACCACCAGCGTGCTGGCCTTCTATGATCTGTCGCGGGAAGCCCTGGAATCGGGCACGGCGGCGGGGGCGCTCATCAACGCCGGGCCTTTCGCCAGTACCAACGTGGTCAAGCAGCGGGGCCTCAATCTGGGCATCGCCTGGCGGCTTTCGCCACGGCTCACCGCCACCGGCAATCTCGGCTGGACACGCATCCGCTTCGTGGCGCTCGACCGCACGGACGAGCTCAAGCTCATCAACCTCGGCATCACCCGGGCCTTCAGCCCCCAGCTCACCGGCAGCCTGAATCTGCGCCATCAGCAGCGTGACAGCGACGTCTCTGCCGCGGGTTTCCGCGAAAACGCCCTCATCGGCACCGTCAACTATCAGTTCTGACGAGGACTGCTGTGTACGAAGCGTTTTACCACCTGCGTGCCAAACCTTTCTCCCTCAATCCCGATCCCCGCTTCTTCTTCGCCAGCAAGGTGCACAAGCGGGCCATGGCCTACCTGGAATATGGCTTGAGCCTCAAGGAGGGCTTCATCGTCATCACCGGCGAGATCGGTGCCGGCAAGACCATGCTGGTGCGCAATCTCTTCAAAAAACTGGAACACGAGGACGTGGTCGCGGCGCAGATCGTCTCCACCCAGCTCGACGCCGACGACATGCTGCGCGCGGTGGCGGCGGCCTTCGGCCTGGAACAGGAGGGCTTGAGCAAGGCCTCCCTCCTCAAGAAACTGGAAAGCTATCTCCTTTCCGTGCACCGCCAGGGCAAGCGGGCGCTGTTGGTGGTGGACGAGGCGCAGAATCTTTCGCCGCGGGCGGTGGAGGAATTGCGTATGCTGTCCAACTTCCAGCATGGCAATGAACCCCTTTTGCAAAGCTTTCTGCTGGGGCAGCCGGAATTCCGCATCACCCTGCAAAGCGAGGAGCTGCAACAGCTCAAGCAGCGGGTGATTGCCTCCTATCATCTCTCCGCCATGGACGCGGCGGAGACCCGCGCCTACATCCAGCACCGGCTGGAGTTGGTGGGCTGGCAGAACGACCCCTCCATCAGCGATGGCGCCTTTGCCCTGATCCATGAATTCACGGGCGGCATCCCGCGGCGCATCAACACCCTCTGCGACCGCCTCATGCTCCTTGGCTTTCTCGCCGAGAAACACCACTTCGAACGCGCCGATGTGGAGGAGGTCATTGCCGATCTCTCCCAGGAGGTGGCCTACAGCGGGGCGCCGACGAAGACGAAGACAGCGGCCGCCCCCGCCCCCGATGCGGCGCTGCTGGTGGAACGCCTGGAGGGCATCGAGCGTTCCCTCAACCGGCTGCTTGCCATGATGCGCAAACTCCTCTACGTCCAGGGTGGCGAGCGGGGCGAGGAGAAGGTCTCCCATGGCTGAAGCGCTCACCGGTGGCGTGCTCTGTGTAGTGGGGGCGCGTCCCAATTTCATGAAAATCGCTCCCATCATGGCGGCGCTGGCGGAAGCCGCGATCCCCGCCCGGCTGCTCCATACCGGGCAGCACTACGACGAGGCGATGAACCGCCGTTTCTTCGCCGAGCTGGGCATTCCCGAGCCCGACATCAACCTGGAGGTGGGCTCCGCCAGCCACGCAGTGCAGACGGCGGAAATCATGCGCCGCTTCGAGCCCGTGCTGGATGCCCTCACGCCGGCGGCGGTGCTGGTGGTGGGGGATGTGAATTCCACCATCGCCTGCGCCCTGGTGGCGGCAAAAAAAGGCGTGGGGGTGATCCACGTGGAGGCGGGTCTGCGCAGTTTCGATCGCAGCATGCCGGAGGAGATCAACCGGGTGCTCACCGACCAGATTTCCGATCTCCTCTACACCACCGAGCGGCAGGCGGAAGCCAATCTGCGACGCGAAGGCATCGATTCCGGGCGCATTCACTTCGTCGGCAACGTGATGATCGACACCCTGCGCCACAATCTGCCCCGTGCCGTGCCCGCGGCGCACACCCTCGTTCGCGCCGGCCTTGTCGCCGAGGCCGCGCGGGAAGGGTTTGCCGTGCTGACTCTGCACCGGCCTTCCAATGTGGACGAGCCGGCGGTGCTGGATGGGCTGCTCGCCACCGTGGGCGAGGTGGCGCAGCGTCTGCCGGTGGTGTTTCCCCTCCACCCGCGCACGCTGGGTCGCATCGAGGCCTTCGGTCTCAAATCGCGGCTGGGCTTGCCGGGGCTTTACCTCTTGCCGCCCTTGGGTTATCTGGAGATGCTGGGGCTTTTGCGCGAGGCGCGCCTGGTGCTCACCGATTCCGGCGGCATCCAGGAGGAGACCACCGCCCTGGGTGTGCCCTGTCTCACCTTGCGCGAAAACACCGAGCGGCCCATCACCATCGAGGAAGGCACCAATACCCTGGTGGGCCGGTCGCGGGAAGCGATTCTCGCCGCGGTGGACGACATCCTCGCCACCGGCGGCAAGGCGGGACGCATCCCCGAATACTGGGATGGCCAGGCCGCGCGGCGCATCGCCCGCCACCTGGCCGGCTGGCTCGGTGTGGGCGTAACAAGGACGGTGGCGGCATGAAAAACGCCATGACCATCGACGTGGAGGATTATTTCCACGTCTCCGCCTTTGCCCACCACATCCCGCGGGAGCATTGGGATCATCTGCCCTGCCGCGTGGAGCGCAACGTGGAGCGTATCCTCGAGCTGCTTGCCCGCTACGGGGCGCGGGCGACCTTCTTCACCCTGGGCTGGGTGGCGGAGCGTTATCCCCGCATCGTGCGCGCCATCGTGGAGAACGGTCATGAGCTCGCCAGCCATGGCTACGGCCACCGGCGCGTCGCCGAGCAGTCCCCCGCCGAATTCCGCGCCGATGTGACGCGCGCCAAGGCCATCCTGGAGGACATTGCCGGCGTGGCGGTGAAGGGCTATCGCGCCCCCAGCTTTTCCATCAACGGTGACAATCTGTGGGCGCTGGAGGCGCTGGCGGAAGCCGGCTATCGCTACAGCTCCAGCATCTATCCCGTGCGCCACGATCACTACGGCATGCCGGAGGCGCCCCGCTTTGCCCATCGTCCCCGCCAGGGGGGCGTGTTGGAGCTTCCGGCCACGACGGTGCAATTGTTCGGGCGCAATCTTCCCGCGGCGGGGGGCGGTTATTTCCGTCTGCTGCCCTATGCCGTGTCCCGCTGGATGCTGGCCCGGGTCAACCGCCATGACGGCCAGCCCGGCATTTTCTATTTCCACCCCTGGGAAATCGACCCGCAGCAGCCGCGACAGAAGGGGGTGGGGGCGAAGGCCCGTTTCCGGCATTACCTCAACCTGTCGCGCATGGAAGGACGACTGATCCGCCTGCTCGAGGATTTCCAATGGGACCGGATGGACCGCATCTTCTTGAACGAAACCCGGTGATCCGCGTGCGCCCCATGGCGTCCGACGACCGGGCACGCTGGGATGCCTTCGTCGCCGCCTGTCCCGAGGCCACCTTCTTCCACCGCGCCGGCTGGCGGGAGGTGCTGGAACGCGCCTTCGGCCACCGCACCCATTATCTGCTGGCGGAGCGGGGCGGCGAAATCGTTGGCGTGCTGCCCCTTACCGAAATCCGCAGCCGTCTTTTCGGTCATGCCCTGATCAGCAACGCTTTCTGTGTCTATGGCGGCATCGCCACCACCGACGAGGCCGCCCGCGCCGCCCTCGACAGCGAGGCGCGCAAGCTCGCCCGTGCGCTCCAAGTGGGGTACCTCGAATACCGAAACCTGCGGCCCCGGCATCCCGACTGGCCAACCCAGGACCTCTACTGCACCTTCCGCAAGCCGCTGGAGCTCGACGTGGAGGCGAACCTCAAAGCCATTCCCCGCAAGCAGCGCGCCATGGTGCGCAAGGGGATGAAAAACGGTCTGAAGGCGGAATTCGACGCCGATGTGGACCGCTTCTATGCCCTTTTTGCCGATAACGTGCACCGCCATGGCACGCCGGTGTTGCCCCGCCATTATTTCGTCCTGCTCAAGGAGGTGTTCGGTGCCGATTGTGATGTGCTCACCGTCACCCACCAGGGGCGAGCGGTGAGCAGTGTGCTCACCTTCTGGTTCCGCGACGAGGTGCTCCCCTATTACGCGGGAGATGTGCCGGCGGCACGGGAGCTTGCGGCAAACGATTTCAAGTACTGGGAGCTCATGCGCCATGCCTGCGAGCGGGGCTGCCGCGTCTTCGACTACGGGCGTAGCAAGCGTGGCACCGGGCAGTTCGATTTCAAGAAAAACTGGGGCTTCACGCCGCAGCCCCTCTATTACGAATACGACCTGGTGCGCTTGTCCCACATCCCCCAGCACAATCCCGCCAATCCCAAATACCGGCTTTTCATCGCCCTGTGGAAACGCCTGCCGCGGGCGGTGGTGAACACCCTGGGGCCGCATCTGGTGAAGTCTCTCGGATGAGGAACCCGGACGCGCCGTTGCTTTCCCCCTCCCCCTTGGGGTCCCGCGCCACGCGGCCGGAGCTGCTCTACCTCGTGCACCGCATTCCCTACCCCCCCAACAAGGGCGACAAAATCCGCTCCTTCCATCTGTTGCGCCATCTGGCCCAACGCTACCGCATCCACCTCGGCGCCTTCGTCGACGATCCCGCGGATTGGGCCCATGGGGAAACCCTGCGCCGCTGGGTGGAGGGGGAGATTTGTCTGCTGCCGCTCTCCCGCCGCCGTGCGCTTTTGCGCAGTCTCACCGGCCTGGTGACCGGCCGCCCCCTCACCCTACCCTATTACCGCGACCGGCGCATGGAGCGCTGGGTGAAGGCGCGCCTTTCCCAGGGGGTGCGGCGGGCCCTCGTCTATTCCTCGTCGATGGCGCAATACCTGCTTCCCTACCAGGAGGTGCACCGCATCATCGACTTCGTGGACATGGATTCGGACAAGTGGCGCCAGTATGCGGGCAGCCACCCTTTTCCCCTCTCCCTCCTCTACCGGCGGGAGGCAGCGCGCCTCTTCGCCTTCGAGCGCAGTGTGGCGCGGGCCTTTGCCGCTTCCCTTTTCGTCTCCCCGGCGGAAGCCGAGCTCTTCCGCCGTCAGGCCCCGGAGAGTGCGGCGCGGATCTTCGCCATCAGCAACGGCGTGGATACGGAATATTTCTCGCCGCAGGCCAGCCTTCCCAGTCCCTACCCGCCGGGGGAGCAGGCCGTGGTCTTCACCGGCGCCATGGATTACTGGGCCAATGTGGATGCCGTGTGCTGGTTTGCCGAGGCGGTGTGGCCGGCCCTCTCGGCGGCCCATCCGGCAGCGGTGTTCTACATCGTCGGTGCCCGTCCCGAGGCGCGGGTGCGGGCCCTGGCTGGGCTTCCCCGCGTGGTGGTCACCGGCGCCGTCGCCGACGTGCGCCCCTATCTCGCCCATGCCCGCCTGGCGGTTGCCCCCTTGCGCATCGCCCGGGGCATCCAGAACAAGGTGCTGGAGGCCATGGCCATGGCGCGCGCCACGGTGGTCTCGCCCCAGGCGTTGGAAGGCATTGCCGCCCGCCCCGGGGAGGAGGTGGCGGTGGCCGATGGCGCGGGGGAATTCTTAAGCCGCTGCGCCGCGCTGCTTGCTGACCCCGCGCGGGCGGAAGTCCTGGGCCGGCGCGCCCGGGCCCGGGTGCTGGCCGATTACGGCTGGGATGCTCACCTCGCCCGGCTCGATGGTCTCCTCGAACCGGCGCCCTCCCCGGGGGTGGAGCCATGAATCGCCTGTCCTGGCCCCGCGCCGCCTGGCTCACCATCGCCGGCGTGGTGGCGCTCCTTGCCCTCTACTGGCCCACGGTGTCCTCCACCGTCGCCATCTGGAGCCGCTCCGAGACCTTCGCCCATGGCTTTCTCATCTTTCCCATTTCCGCCTGGCTGATCTGGACGCGGCGCAAGAACCTCGCCACCCTGCCACCGGTGCCCGACTGGCGGGGCTTGGTGGTGCTTGTCCTGTTGGGGCTTATCTGGCTTGCGGCGGAGCTCGCGCGGGTGTTGGTGGTCAAGCAGCTCGCCTTGGTGGCCATGATCCCCGCTTTGGTGTTCACCGTGCTGGGCGGGCAGGTGGTGCGGGCCATGGCCTTCCCCCTGGCCTTTCTGCTCCTGGCCGTGCCCATGGGGGAATTCCTCATCCCGCCCCTCATGAACTTCACCGCCGACTTCACCGTCGCCGCCCTGCGCCTGACCGGCATTCCCGTCTACCGGGAAGGTACCTTCTTTTCCATCCCCAGCGGCAACTGGTCGGTGGTGGAGGGCTGCAGCGGGCTGCGTTACCTCATCGCCTCCTTCACCCTGGGTACCCTCTACGGGTACCTCACCTACCGCAGCCTGAAAAAGCGCCTGCTATTCGCCGCTGCCTCCATCGTCGTGCCCATCATCGCCAACGGCCTGCGCGCCTACATGATCGTCATGATCGCCCATCTTTCCGACATGAAGCTTGCTCTGGGCGTGGATCACTACATCTACGGCTGGGTGTTCTTTGGCCTCGTGATGCTGCTCCTCTTCTGGATCGGCGCCTTCTTCCGGGAGGACGGGGAAGGCGTTCCGGCAAACCTGCCCAGCGGGCAGACTGCGGTGGCTTCAGTGCCCGGTGCCGCGGCGTTTCTGCTGGCGGGGCTCGCGGTGGCGGCAATCTGGCCGGCTTATGCGGCTTATCTGGAAACCCTCGCCCCCAACGGCTTTGCGGTGAATCTGGTGCCGCCGGCGGGACGCAACGGCTGGCAGCAGGATGTCGCCTTCACCGACTGGCAGCCGGAATACAAGGGCATGGATGCAAAGCTTTCCGCAGCCTATCGCAAGGAGGGCCGCAGCGTGGGCGTGTTCATCGCCTATTACCGTTACCAGCGGCAGGATGCGGAGCTCATCAACAGCCAGAACGTGATGGTGCGGCAGAAACACCCGGTGTGGCGCAACGTGGGTGAGGCATTACGGGAAGTGGCCCTTGCCGGGCAAAGGGTGACGGTGCAGGAAACGCGCCTGAGCTCCACGCCCCAGCGGCTTCTCGTCTGGCATTGGAACTGGCTCAACGGTCCCTTCACCATCAATCCCTACTGGGCCAAGTTCTACGAGGCCCGCGGCCGCCTGTTGGGGCACTGGGACGACGCGGCGGCGGTCATCGTCTATACCCCCTACGACGAACGGCCGGAGGAAGCCGCTTCCATCCTCGAGGCCTTCCTGCGGGACATGCTGCCCGCCCTCACGGCCACCCTGGAACAGGCGGCGGAAACGTGAGCGCCCCTCCCCTCATCGCCCACGTGGTGCACCACTTCGACACCGGCGGGCTGGAAAACGGCATGGTCAACCTCTTGAACCGCATCCCGCCGGAACGCTACCGGCATGCCGTGATCTGTCTCGACGGCTTCAGCGACTACCGGTTGCGCATCACCAATCCGGCGGTGGAATTTTTCGCCCTGGGCAAGCGCCCCGGCCAGGATTTTGGCCTCTACCTGCGCCTGGCGCGTCTTTTGCGCCGTCTTCAACCCGACCTCGTGCACACTCGCAACCTCTCCGCACTGGAGGGCCAGTTCATCGCCGCCGCCTGTGGCGTCCGTGCCCGGGTGCATGGCGAGCATGGCCGGGATGTTTTCGACCTCGCCGGGCGCAACCGCAAGTACAATTTGCTGCGCCGCCTGGCGCGGCCCTTCGTTGACCGCTACATCACCGTCTCCCGGGACCTCGCCCGCTGGCTTGTCGACACCATTGGCGTGGCGCCGGCGCGCATCCGGCAAATCTACAACGGCGTGGATGTGGAACGTTTCCAGCCCCGCCTGGGGGCGCGGCCCGTCATCGGCCCGGCGGCCATTGCGCCGGAGGATCTCGTGGTGGGCAGTCTCGGCCGCATGGCGGAGGTGAAGGATTTTCCAAGCCTCATCAAGGCGTTCGCCCAGGTGCTCGCGCTCCGTCCCCCACTGCGGGGGCGTCTTTGGCTTTTCCTCATCGGTGAAGGTCCCACCCGGCAGACCTGCGCGCGGCTGGCGGCGGAGCTGGGTGTGGCCGACCGGGTCTGGCTGCCCGGCAACCGGACCGACACCCCCACCCTGCTCAAGGCCATGGATGTCTTCGTCCTGCCCTCCCTGGGCGAGGGCATTTCCAACACCATCCTCGAAGCCATGGCCAGCGCGCTGCCGGTGATCGCCACCCGCGTCGGCGGCAATCCGGAGCTGGTGGAGGAAGGTTTAACGGGCCGCCTGGTGGCCCCCGGCCGGCCGGAGGAATTGGCACGGGCATTGCTTGAATACCTCGACGATCCGGCACGCCGGGCGCGGGAGGGCGCCCAGGCACGGGCGCGGGTGCAGGCGCACTTCAGCCTGGAGGCGATGGTGCGCGGATATCTTGGCGTCTATGACGAGGTGCTGGCACGGCGTGCCTTCCTGCCCGCCGCCCGGGAGGCGGGTCGCGGCTGATCCCGTTTCCATTCATGTGTGGCATTGCAGGCATTTTCGATCTCCAGGGCAGCCGTCCCATCGACCGCGCGCTGCTTGAGCGCATGAACGAGCGCCAGCACCATCGTGGGCCCGATGAGACGGGGCTTCACCTGGAGCCGGGTCTGGGCCTTGCCCACAAGCGGCTTGCCATCATCGATCTCGCCGGGGGGCAGCAGCCCCTGTTCAACGAGGACGGCAGCGTGGTGGTGGTGTTTAACGGCGAGATTTACAACTTCAACGAACTTGCGCGGGCGCTTACCGCAGCGGGACATGTGTTCCGCACCCATTGCGACACCGAAGTCATCGTTCACGCCTGGGAGGAGTGGGGCGAGCAGTGCGTGGAGCGTTTCCGCGGCATGTTCGCCTTCGCCCTCTGGGATCGCAATCGACAGACCCTGTTCCTCGCCCGCGACCGGTTCGGGGTGAAGCCGCTCTTCTACGCCTTGCTTGCCGATGGTTGGTTTCTCTTCGGCTCCGAGCTCAAGGTGCTCACCGCCCACCCCGGGCTTGGGCGGCAGATGGACCCTTTCGCCGTCGAGGAGTATTTCGCCTACGGCTACATCCCCGAGCCGCGTACCATCTACAAAAGCGCGCGGAAACTGCCGCCCGGCCACACGCTCACTTTGAAGCGGGGAAGCCCGCTGCCCGCGCCACGCCAGTATTGGGACATGCCCTTCACACCGGTGGGGCCCATCACCCTGGCCGAAGCGCAGGAGGAACTCGTCGCGCGCCTGCGCGAAGCGGTGCGCATCCGCCTCGTTGCCGAAGTGCCCCTGGGCGCTTTCCTGTCTGGTGGCGTTGACTCGAGCGCCGTGGTGGCCATGATGGCGGAGCTGCAGAATGATCCGGTCAACACCTGTTCCATCGCCTTCGACGACCCCGCCTACAACGAGGCCGCGTTCGCCCATCAGGTGGCCCAACGTTACCGCACCCGCCATCACGTGGAGACGGTGGTCACCGACGATTACGATCTCATCGACCGTCTCGCCGCTGTCTATGACGAGCCCTTCGCCGACTCCTCCGCCCTGCCCACCTACCGGTTGTGCGAGCTGGCGCGCAAACATGTCACCGTGGCCCTCTCCGGCGACGGAGGCGATGAGAACTTCGCCGGCTACCGCCGTTACCGCTGGCATCTTTACGAAGAACGCCTGCGCGCCCTGTTGCCGGATGCGCTGCGCCGCCCCCTCTTCGGCTGGCTTGGGCGTGTCTATCCCAAGCTGGACTGGGCGCCCCGGGTGTTGCGCGCCAAGTCCACCTTTGAGGCGTTGGGGCGGGATGCGGTGGCGGGTTATTTCCATGGCGTTTCCGTCCTCGGTGATCCGTTGCGCTGCAGATTGTATAGCGACACTTTCAAGCGCGAGTTGCAGGGCTACGAGGCCGTCGAAGTGCTGCGCCGGCACGATGCCAGCGCACCGAAGGAAGATCCCGTCTCCCGCGTGCAGTACCTGGACATGAAGACCTATCTGGTGGGCGACATCAACACCAAGGTGGACCGTGCCAGCATGGCCCATGCGCTGGAAGTGCGCGAGCCCCTCATGGATCACGTGCTCATGGAATGGGTCTCCGGACTGCCGCGGGAATTCAAGCTGCACGGGCGCGAGGGCAAATACCTGCTGAAGAAGGCGATGGAACCCTATCTTCCGGCGGAGGTGCTCTACCGGCCGAAGATGGGGTTTTCCGTGCCCCTGGCGAGCTGGTTCCGCGGGCCGCTGCGGGAGCGGGTGCGGCAGGCGGTGCTGGGCGAACGGCTGGCGGACACCGGCTGGTTCGATCAGGGCTTCCTGCGCGAGATGGTAAAGGCCCACGAAAGCGGGCGGCGCGACTACAGCGCGCCCCTGTGGTCGCTGCTCATGTTCGAGGCTTTCCTGCGCTGCAATGATTCAGCCGGCGTGGCTACTGCGCCCTTGCCGCTCAAGGAATAGGGAAAGCGCATGCGCATCCTCCACGTCTTCGACCATTCCCTTCCCCTGCACAGCGGCTACACCTTCCGCAGTGCCGCCATTCTGCGGGAACAGCGGGCGCTGGGGTGGGAAACCTTCCACCTCACCGGGCCGCGGCAGACCGGCTGCACGTTGAGCGAGGAGGAGGTGGAGGGGCTGCATTTCTTCCGTACCGTGCCGCCGCGCGGAGTGCTGGGTCGCCTGCCCGTCTTCTGCCAGCTCGCCGACATGCAGGCCTTGGCGCGCCGGCTGGAGGAGGTGGTGGAGGCAGTGCGGCCGGATGTGGTGCACGCCCACTCGCCCCAGCTCAATGTTCTTCCCGCGCTGCGGGTGGCCCATCGGCGGGGACTCCCGGTGGTGTATGAAGTCCGCGCCTTCTGGGAAGACGCGGCAGTGGACCACGGTACCACCCGTGAGGGGAGCCTGCGTTATCGCCTTTCCCGCGCCCTGGATACCTATGCCTTCCGCCATGCGGATGCCATCACCTGCATTTGCGAAGGTTTGCGGGGCGACATCCTCCGCCGTGGCATTCCCGCGGAAAAAGTCACCGTCATCCCCAACGCCGTGGATATCCACCGCTTCCCCCTGGGCGGGCCGCCCGACGAGACGCTGAAAGCGCGGCTGGGGCTTGCCGGCAGCCAGGTGCTGGGTTTCATCGGCTCCTTCTACGCCTACGAGGGCTTGGACCTGTTGCTTGCCGCGCTGCCCCGCATCCTCGCGGAGGCGCCGGAGGTCAAGGTGCTCCTGGTGGGGGGTGGGCCCCAGGAGGCCAGACTGCGTGCCCAGGCAAAAAGCCTCGGGCTTTCGGAGCGCGTCGTCTTCGCCGGCCGCGTGCCCCACGATGAGGTCAACCGCTATTACGATCTCATCGATCTCCTCGTCTATGCGCGTCACCGCATGCGGCTGACCGAACTGGTCACCCCCCTCAAACCTTTGGAGGCCATGGCCCAGGGGCATCTTTTCGTCGCCTCCGACGTGGGCGGACACCGGGAATTGATCCGCCATGGGGAGACCGGCTGGCTGTTTCCCGCCGACGACGCAGACGCCCTCGCCCGCACCGTGCTTCACGCCCTTGCCCACCGCCACCGTTGGCACGAGATGCGCGCGCGGGGTCGCCGCTTCGTCGAGGAGGAACGCAACTGGAAAACCAGCGTGGCCCGCTATGCGGCGGTGTACGAACGGCTAGTCGGGCGGGGCCATGGCTGAAGGGCCGCGTCTTCTCGTGTTTTCCTCGCTGTTTCCCAGCGCGGTGCAGCCGGCGGCGGGGCTCTTCATCCGGGAGCGCATGTTCCGCGTCGCCCGGCATCTGCCCCTCACCGTGGTCGCGCCCGTACCCTGGTTTCCCCTGCAGAGTCTGATCCGCCTGTTTCGGCCGGGCTATCGGCCCATGCCGCCACGACGGGAAGTGCAGGATGGCATCGTCGTCTGGCATCCCCGTTTTCTTGCCGTGCCCGGTGTGCTGCGCACATTGGACGGTTTCGCCATGGCGGCAGGCTCGGTGCTGCTTCTTCGGCGGCTCAAGCGCGAATTCGGTTTTGAGGTGATCGATGCCCATTTCGCCTATCCCGATGGTTATGCCGCAAGCCTTCTCGGCCGTTGGTTCAAGGTGCCGGTCACCATCACCCTGCGCGGCACCGAAGTGCCCCACGCGCGGCATCCCGGCAAGCGACGCCGTATGCTGCGGGCGCTCGCCTCTGCGGCACGGGTGTTCAGTGTGGCCGAAGCCCTCAAACGTCACCTCGTAAGCCTCGGTGCCGAGGCCGGCAAAATCGAAGTGGTGGGCAATGGCGTGGATACGGAAATCTTCCGGCCCGAGGACAAACAGCAGGCCCGCGCGCGGCTGGGCATCCCCGCTGGGGCCAAGGTCCTCATTTCCGTGGGCGGCCTGGTGGAGCGCAAGGGGTTCCATCGCGTGATCGACGTGCTGCCCCGGCTTTGCCGGGAGTTTTCCGAACTTGTCTATCTCATCGTCGGCGGACCCTCACCGGAGGGTGACATGCGTGAGGCGCTGGAGCACCAGGTGGAGCGGCTGGGACTGGGTGGCCATGTCCGCTTTCTCGGTGTCGTAGCGCCGGCGGAGCTGCGCTGGCCCCTTTCCGCGGCCGACGTGTTCGTGCTCGCCACCCGCAACGAGGGCTGGGCGAATGTCTTTCTCGAGGCCATGGCCTGCGGTCTGCCCGTGATCACCACCGACGTGGGCGGCAACCGCGAGGTGGTGGCGCAGGATCACCTAGGCGAGATCGTTCCCTTCGGCGATGGGGCGGCCTTGGAGGCGGCGCTACGGCGCGGGCTCACGCGCCCATGGGACCGCGACCGGATCCGCCAATACGCGGTGCAGAATGGGTGGCAGGGCCGCATCGATCGCCTGGTGGAGGTTTACCGCGAGCTGACCGCATGACCGACCTCTACACCGCCTTCGCCTCCCGCGTCCTCTTCCCCCTCCACGAGCGGCTCAAGGGACATAACACCGTCGCCGTGCGGCGTGAACTGGAAAAGACCCAGTGGTGGTCCCGCGAGCAGCTGGAATCGCTGCGGCTTGCTCGTCTGCACCGGCTGCTTGATCGAGCCGCCCGCAGCGTGCCGTACTACCGCGACCTGTTCCGAAGAGAGGGCTTCGATCCCGGCGCTGTAAAGAGCCTCACGGATCTGGCACGGCTGCCGCTCCTCACCAAGGCGGACATCCGCGCCCATTCCGAGGCGCTGAAGGCCAGCGATGCGCAGCGACTTTCCCGCTTCAACACCGGCGGCTCCAGCGGTGAGCCGTTGATCTTCTACGTGGGCAGGGAAAGGATTTCCCACGATGTGGCGGCGAAATGGCGTGCCACCCGCTGGTGGGGGGTGGACATCGGTGATCCGGAGATCGTCGTCTGGGGGTCGCCCATCGAGCTCACCCGGCAGGACCGGCTGCGCGCCCTGCGCGACCGCCTGCTGCGCACCCATCTTCTGCCGGCCTTCGAAATGTCGGAAACGCGGCTCGACGAATTCCTTGTCACCATCCGCAGGGTGAGGCCGCGCATGCTCTTTGGCTATCCTTCTTCGCTTGCCCTCATCGCCCGCCATGCGGAGAAGCGGAAAGTGGCGATGGATGACCTGGGCATCCGGGTGGCCTTCGTTACTTCGGAACGTCTCTATGACGAGCAGCGGGCGATCATCTCCCGCGTCTTCGGCTGTCCCGTGGCCAATGGCTATGGCGGGCGCGATGCGGGGTTCATTGCCCACGAATGCCCGCAGGGCGGCATGCACATCATGGTGGAGGACATCATCGTGGAGATCGTATCCCCCGACGGGCGCGTGCTGCCGGCGGGAGAGGCGGGGGAGATCGTGGTCACGCATCTGGCCACCGGCGATTTCCCCTTCATCCGCTACCGCACCGGCGACGTCGGGGTGCTGGACGACCGGCCTTGCCCCTGTGGGCGGGGCCTGCCCCTCCTCCGGGAAATTCAGGGCCGCACCACCGACTTCGTCGTGGCACGGGATGGCACGGTGATGCACGGCCTTGCCCTCATCTATGTGGTGCGGGACGTGCCGGGGGTGGAGCAGTTCAAGATCGTCCAGGAAAGCCGTGAGCTTACCCGGGTGTTTCTCGTCACCGGTCCCAACTTCGCCGAAGGCGCGCTGGACACGATCCGCGCGGGCCTCGTGCGGCGGCTGGGCGAAGGGGTGACCATCGAAATCGAGCGGGTGCAGGAGATTCCCCGGGAAGCCTCGGGCAAATACCGTTACATCGTGAGCAAGGTGGCGCCATGAGGGATTTGTTGCTGGCGGGGGTGTTCTTTGGCGTGCTGCCTTTTGCCCTGTCGCGGCCCCACTGGGGCCTGTACCTCTATTCCTGGATCAGCTACATGAACCCCCACCGGCTGGCCTATGGCTTTGCCTTTTCCTTCCCCTGGGCCTATCTCGCCGCCCTGGCCACCCTCACCGGGGTGCTGTTCTCGAAGGAGCCCAAGCGCATGCCCTGGACGCGGGAGATGACCGTCCTGCTGCTGCTTGTCTTATGGATGACCTTCACCACCTTTTTCGCCTTCTATCCCCAGCTCGCCTGGACGCAGTGGGAGAAGGTGATGAAAATCATGCTGATGGTCTTCATCACGCCGCTCGTGATCAACGACCGGCACAAGCTGCGCCTGCTCGTCTGGGTGATCGTGCTCTCCTTGGGTTTCTACGGCATCAAGGGCGGCATTTTCACCATCCTCCATGGCGGCGTGTACCGGGTGCAGGGACCGGAGGGGTCCTTCATCGGTGGCAACAACGAGCTGGCCCTGGCCCTCCTCATGACCATCCCCCTGATGCGTTACCTGCAGCTCACCGAGCCGCGCCGCATCCTCCGCCTGGGTCTTGCGACGGGCATGGCTCTCACCGCACTGGCGGCGATCGGCAGCCAGTCCCGCGGGGCGTTGGTGGGGGCGGCGGTGATGGGCACCATTTTCTGGTGGAAGAGCCGCAACAAGTTCACCACGGCCTTCCTCGTGGTGCTGGCCGCCGGCCTTGTCTATCTCATCATGCCGCCCCAGTGGTACGAGCGCATGCAGACCATCCAAACCTATGAGGAGGATGCCTCCGCCCAGGGGCGCATCAATGCCTGGTGGACTGCCTACAACGTGGCCAAGGCCCGGCTGACCGGCGGCGGTTTCGAGATGTTTCAGCGCCCCACCTTCGCCCTTTACGCGCCGGAGCCGGACAACGTGCACGACGTGCACAGCATCTATTTCGAGCAACTGGGCGAGCATGGCTTCCCCGGCTTGGCGTTGTGGCTGCTGCTCGGGTTTCTTACCTGGCGGACGGGGTCATGGGTGATCCGGCGCGCAAAAAAAGATCCGCAAAGGAAATGGGCTGCCGATCTTGCCGCCATGGGCCAGGTGACCCTCATGGCCTACTATGCGGCGGGCGCCTTCCTGGGCTTGAGTTACTTCGACCTCTACTACCACGTGCTGATGCTCATCATCCTGAGCAAGGTGATCCTACTCAAGGAGGAGCATGCCACGGCGCCGGCCCCCGTGGCTCCTAGAGGGAGACAGGGTGCGCCTGCAGCCACTGTTCCAGCATCATGACCACCCAGATCATCACACCGTAATAGCCCGCGTGTTCGCTTTCATGCGCTGCAATCAGTCTGTCGAGATAAGCTTCGCGCAGAATGCCCCGCGCACGGAAGGCGTGCAGGCTGGCGAGCGCGAGCGCGTGGAGTTCCGGGTCTTCCCTCATCCACACGCCGAAGGGCAGGCCAAAGCCGTGTTTGGGCTTGGTGATGATCCCCGCGGGCAGGAAATCCCGCAGCGCCTCCTTGAAAAACCAGCGCAGGGTCTGGCCGCGCACCTTGTAGGCAGGGGGCAGGCTCGCGGCAAACTCCACCAGGCGTTCGTCCAGCATGGGATAGCGCACCTCCACGCCGGCCAGTTCCGTCATCCGGCCCACCTTGCGCAGATCGTTGTCGGCAAGGGTCTGCTTCCAGTCCAGATACAGCATGCGGTCGATGGGGTGGCGCGCAGGCGTGCGGAAATAGACCTCGCGCTGGATGGCAAGCGGCCGTTCCGCATCCACCCGGCGCAGGAAGTCGGGATCGAAGATTTCCGCGATGGGGTCCCGGTGCAGAAAATTGTAGGTCTCCAGCCGATCCGGCAGGGGCACCCGCGCCTGGGCCACATAGCTTTTGAGTTTGCGCAGGAGCGGGATGCCCTCCGGCAGGCGCTGCGCCAGGGGTTCGATGACACCCGCGCGCAGAGGGCGGGGCAGGTCCTGGTAGAGTTCGAATACCATCTGCTTGGCATAGCGCGCGTTGCCGCCGAAGATTTCATCGCCGCCATCACCGGCAAGCAGTACCGGCAGCCCCGCCTCCCGCGCGCGCAGGGCGCAGTAATAGGTGGGCACGGCGGAAGCGTTGCCGAAAGGCTCGTCATAGGCGCGGGCGATGAGGGGGATGGCGGCCACCACATCGGCCGGCGTGACGTAATATTCGTGGGCGCTCAGGCCGAAATGCCGCACCGCCAGGCGCGCATATTCCATCTCGTCGTAGCCCTCGGCGGCAAAGCCGATGGAAAAGGTCTCCGCCCGACCGGTGAGTCGGGCCAGCATGCCGGAGACGGTGGAGCTGTCGAGGCCACCGGAAAGGAAGGCCCCGGCGCGATCCTCCCCCAGCGCCGTCTTCACGCTCTCCTCGAGCAGCGCCTGCAGCGTCTGCGCCAGGGCGGTGAACGCTTCGGTTTTTTCGTCATCGCCGAAGCGGGGCTGCCAGTAAAACCCCTGCTCTACCCGTCCCGCCCGCCAAAGCAGATACTGCGCCGGCAGAAGTTTCTGCACGCCCTGGTAGATGCTGTCGGGGGAAGGCACCATGTGGGCGTAGAGATAGTCGAACAGACCCTGGGGCGCGAGCCGGCGCCCCACCTTGGGGTGGGCGGTCACCGCCTGCAGGCTGCGCCCGAAGACGATGCCGTCTTCCACCAAAGCAAAGCCCATGGGTTCGATGCCCATGCGATCGACGGCAAGGAGCAGTGTCTTCTCCGCCGTATCCATGAGGGCGAGGGCAAAGGGCCCGCGCAGGCCTTGCAGCATGGCGGTGCCGCGCTGGCGGTAGAGCGCGGCCACGGTGGCCGCCACATCCTGCGGGCGGGGGCCGGCTGCCGGCGTGCCTTCGGCAATGCGGGGCCGGCCCAGCAGTGCCACGGCGAGGTTTCCCTCGCAATGGGTGAAGAGGCGAGCGAAAGGCGACTGGGCGGCGATGGCCGCCTGGGGTTCGCACACCAGCGGCGTGGTGGCACCCATCTGCGCCAGCAATGCCGCCGCATCGGGCGCCCCGGTGCCCAGCCAGCCGCAAAGGAGGGAATCTTCCCGGAGGTGGGTCATGGGTCGATGGACCGCCTGGGGTGTGGATGAGAGGACTGGATTTTGAGTGAATTCTGGTTGAAAGTCGATAAAACCCTGCGCCATCACGGGCGCGCGGCGGTGCGCGCCCTGCGCGGGGTATGGTGGGACCTGGTGCGGCCGCCGGCAATCCGGCCGGTGATCGTCATCGGCTGCAGTCGCGCCGGCACCACCCTGGTGTACAAGACCTTTTCCGAGTCCCGCGAACTGGGCACGCTGCAGCGGGAGACCCACGACTTCTGGATGGAGCTGCACCATCCGCGGGAACGGGGCTGGGACACCCATGCCCTTGATGCGCGGCATGCCTCGGCCTCCGACCGGGACTTCGTCACCCGCTATTTCTATGCCTGGACCGGACGCAGCCGCTGGGTGGACAAGAACAACCAGAACGGCCTCTGCGTGCCCTATCTCGCGGCCCTGTTTCCCGATGCCCATTTCCTCTTCGTCAAAAGGAGCCCGGGGGACAATCTGCATAGCCTCATCGAGGGCTGGGGCAAACCGGAGGAATTCGCCACCTGGTCGGCCGCTCTGCCCGAGGCCGTGGCCATCGACGGCGGCCGCTACACCCGCTGGTGTTTCTTCCTCGCCGAGGGCTGGCGGGCCTACACCCGCGCCACCATCGAAGAGGTGTGCGCCTTCCAGTACGTTGCCATCAACAGCGCTATCCTCGAGGCCAAAGCCGCCGTGCCCGGCGCGCAGTGGTCGGAGGTCTTCTACGAGGATCTGGTGCGCGATCCGGTGGGGGAATTCCGGCGGCTCTTCACCGAGGCGGACCTTAGCTTCACCCCCGCGCTGGAAGACCACTGCGCGAACGTGCTCGCCACCCCCTACAATGCCTTTTCCGAAATCCGCCTCGACAAGTGGAAGGATGGCCGCAACCGGCAACGCATCGAACGGGTCATGGACAGGGTGGAGCCGGTGGCGCGCCGCATGGGGTATGCCCTGTGAGATGGCCTGATCTCCTAGCCTTGCGGGAACCTGCTTTGCGCCATCCCGTGCTCATCCTGGAAAGCGACGACTGGGGGGCGGATGCGCCGGCCCGGGTGAACGCGCAGGCGGAAGCCCTGGTGCAGCTTGCTGGCTTGCTCGGCAGCCTGCGCGACGGCGCGGGGAGAAAAGCGGTGATGACCATCGGGCTGGTCTCCGGCATCCTCGATCGCCAGCGCCTGGGCGAAGGGGGGGCTGGCGGAAGGTTGACCCTCGACCATCCTTCCCAGGCGCCGGTGCTCGCGGCTTTGCGTCTCGGCGTGACCGAGGGTGTGTTCGCCATCCAGTGGCATGGGCTGGAACATTACTGGCCGCAGGCGCTCCTTACCCGCCGCAGTGACCCGGAAATCGCTGCCTGGCTTGCCGGGGAGGCGCCCACCGAAAGCCTGCCGGTGAGCCTGCAAAGCCGCTGGGTGGATGCCGCGGCGCTGCCGACGCGGCCCCTGCCGGCGGCCGCCATCCGCCGCGCGGTGCAGGAAGAGGCGGCGCTCCTCAAAAAACTTTTCGGATTGGTGCCGGCGGTGGCGGTGCCCAACACTTTCGTCTGGAACGACGAGGTGGAACGGGCCTGGTTCGAGGCGGGTGTGCGCTTCGTCGTCACCCCCGGCGCCCGCTACATCGGGCGCGATGACGCGGGCCGGCTGGTGGCCGACCGGCAGGGTATCCGCGCCGGCGAGGCCGCCCCTACTGGCGTGCATTACCTGGTGCGGGATGTCTATTTCGAACCGGCGCGGGGCCACGAACCGGAGCGCCTGCTGGCGGGGCTAGCCGCCCGCGCCCGCGCCGGTCGCGCCTGTCTGGTGGAAACCCACCGTTTCAACTATCTCGGGGAGGGCGCGGCGGCAGCGCGCCAGGCCTTGCGGTGCGCTTTAGAGGCGGCGTTGGAACGTCACCCGGACCTTCGCTTTGCTTCCAGCGCCGAACTGGGGGAAGCGCTGCTGCGGCGCGACCCCGCCTGGGTGCGCACCCCCTCCCTTGCCCAGGGTTGGGCGCGGCTTGTGGCATGAAGGCGCCGCGTTTTTCCGTCATCATCCCCGTCTTCAACGGTGCGGCATATCTTGCCCGCGCCATCGAATCCGTGCTGGCGCAGACCTGGCCGGCGGAGGAGATCATCGTCGTCGATGATGGCTCCGTGGATGCCAGCGCCGACATCGCCCAGAGCTTCGGCCCGCGCGTGCGCTACGTGCGCCAGGAGAATGCGGGGGTCTCCGCCGCCCGCAACCGGGGGGCGGCGCTTGCCCGCGGGGACTGGCTTGTCTTCCTCGACGCGGACGACTGGTACTACCCCGACCGGCTGCGCCTGCATGGGGAGTGGATCGCCGCCGAGCCCGGCCTCGACTTCCTCACCGGCGACTACGATTACGTCAACGCCCAGGGCGCCCCCCTGGGCCGCTCCATGGAACGGCAGCCTTCCGGCCGCGCCATGCTGGCCAAGGCACAGGGTGCACCGCGGGTGGTCATGGAGGCGAGCGAATTCGAGCCCTTCGTCGCCGCCCACTTCGGCGACACCCATACCCTTTCCGTGCCGCGGCAGACCTTCCTGCGCCTGGGGGGCTATCCGGTGGGCTATCGCGTGTGCGAGGACGTTTTTTTTCTCACCCGGCTGGTGGCCGCCAGCCGGCGGGTGGGCGTGGTCTGCGTGCCCCTTGCCGCCTATGTGATCCATGGGGCGAGTGCCACCCGCCGCGACCCCCTGCGGGCGCAACAGGACAACGTGCGCACCCTGGAGGCCCTCGCCCGCGAGGCGGTGGCTTTTCCGGAAGGGGTGCGGCGGGGCGTGGCCGCGCGCCTGCGCCAGGGCCGGCTCGACCTGGGCTACGCCCTGGCCCGGGCCGGCCGCCGTTGGGCGGCCGTGCGGGCCGTGCTGCCCAACCTTGCCCACACGCCCGCGGCGCTGCGCGACGTGATTTCGATGGTGCGCGGATGAACAGAAAGACTTCCATCGTGGCCTTATCCGGGCAGCGAGCGCAATCCCGGCCTTCGGGAGTAGAGGCCATTTCCCTTCCCGCCCTCATGGAGGAGGTGCGGGCGATGTCCCCAGCCTGACCCCGCGGAGGGAGGTGCCGTGCGGCTGCTGGTGATCACGGAACTCTTCCTGCCCACCAAGGGCGGCACCGCCGTCTGGGCGGCGGAGGTGTACAAGCGCCTGGGTGGCCGGGAAATCCACATCGTCACCGCCGACGTGCCCGGTGCGCCGGGATTCGACGCCACCCATCCCAACACCGTGCACCGTCTGAAACTCGAGCGGGTGCCGTGGCTCAAGCC
This sequence comes from Burkholderiales bacterium, assembly GCA_023511995.1. NCBI lineage: Bacteria > Pseudomonadati > Pseudomonadota > Betaproteobacteria > Burkholderiales > Burkholderiales bacterium. The sequence goes on along the minus strand of JAIMAL010000012.1, from coordinate 11,364 downwards.
CGAGTCGCTGCTCATGTACGGGCGACTCTTCGGCCGCAGCCTGCGCCTGGCGCTCACCCACCGCTTCGAGGCCATCCACGCTTTTCGCGCCCTGCCGGAGGGCCTGGTGGCCTGGTTGGTGGCGCGGCTCACTGGGCATCCCGTGGTCATCTACGCCCACGGCGAGGAACTCACTACCTGGAGGGGGCGCAAGCACACGGCCATGGTCTTCGCCCTGCGCCACGCCGACGCCGTGATCGCCAACAGCGAATTCACCCGCGACCAGCTCATCGCCCGCGGCGTGGCGCCGGAGAAAATCCGTCTCATCCATCCCGGCGTGGATACGGAGCGCTTCCGTCCCGGCCTGCCCTGCGACGATCTCAAGGCGCGCATCGGGCTTGCGCCGCAGCAGAGGCTGATTCTGTCCGTGGGCCGCTTGAGCCGCCGCAAGGGCTTCGACATGGTGATCCGCGCGCTACCCGAACTGCTGCGCCAGGGGTTGGATGTGCGCTATGCCGTCATCGGCATCGGCGAGGACTGGGACTATCTCCATGCCCTGGCGCAGGAATGCGGGGTGGCTCAGCGGGTGCATTTCCTCGGCCACGTCCCGGCGGAGGAGCTGCCCCGTTGGTACAATGCCTGTGATGTATTCGTCATGCCCAACCGCGAGATCGAGGGCGATACGGAAGGTTTCGGCATGGTCTTTGTTGAAGCCGCGGCCTGCGGCATGCCCGCCATTGCCGGGAAGGCCGGCGGCACCGGCGCCGCGGTGGTGGACGGGGTGACGGGGTTCAGGGTGGACGGCAGTCGCGTGGAGGCGGTGGCGGCGGTGTTGGGGCGGGTCCTCGCCGATGATGCGCTTGCCCGGCGCCTGGGAGAGGCGGGATACGAAAGGGTGGGCGCGCGGTTTTCTTGGCCTTCGGTGGCGGATGCGACCCGTGCCGTCATCCGCAATCCCGGAAGACAGCCATGACGATCATGGAAACCGAGCGTCCCTGGCCCGTCGCGGTCTTCGCCCACAACGAAGAACGCAACATCCTTGCCTGCCTGGAAAGCCTAAAAGAGGCATCGTCGCATCCCCTTGCCTGTTACGTACTGGCCAACGCCTGTACTGACCGCACCGAGGCCCTCGTGGCAGAACATGCCCGCAGCCATCCCAATGTCCATCTGGTCTCCATACAATTGGGAGACAAAGCGAACGCGTGGAACGTCTTCGTCCACGAGCTTGCACCTGCGCACGCGCCGTTTTATTTCTTCATCGATGGTGACGTTCGGGCGAGCCCAGCGGCCATCGATTTGCTCGTCGCGGGTCTGGAGCAGACGCCCCATGCCAACGCGGCTTCTGCGCTTCCGAGAAGCGGGCGGAACGTGAAGCGATTCCGCCAGGACATGCTCACCGAGAAGGGGGTTGCCGGCAATCTGTATGCGCTGCGGGGAAGCTTCGTTGAGCGCATCCGTGACCGGGGTGTGCGTATGCCCGTCGGTATCATCGGCGAGGATGCTTTGGTCGGCGCCATGGTGAAATGGGACCTGCGTGGGGATACGCGGTGGGACAATGAACGGGTAAAAGTGGTAGCGCAGGCCGGCTTCGAGTTCGAGCCGATGTCCTACCGGCACCCGTGGGCGTGGAAAAAATATCTCCGCCGTCGGGTCCGCTACAGCATCCGCGGCTTCCAAAACAGGATGTTGGGGAGAATCATCCAGCCGGAGGGTTTCGAGGCTCTGCCCCACCATGTGAAAACGCTGTACCGGCGCCACCCCGAGGTGCTCCGGCTGCGTTGGCGGGGGCTGGATACGTTGTTTGACTGGCTCGCCCTCCGAGAAATCGAGCGGGTGCGGGCCGACGAGACCGATTAAGCGGCCCCGCCGGGACACGGCGCGCTTCGATGAGGCGGCGGGTTCCTTGTCAGATGTTCACCGGAGGACGAATCATGCAACCTGCCGTTGGCCACTCCGCCCGCCGCCCGAAAGCACGGCGCAGGCTCATCTATGTCGCTTTTCTGCTTGGCTTGACCTCGACCGGAAGCGGCACCGCACGGGCGCAATGGGTGCCCACGGCGCAGGAGATGGCCATGCTCCCACCCTACTGTGCGGCGCGCTTCAATGAGAAATCGCCGGAGTTTGCCAGGTGGAGAGGCATCCTGGGCGAGGATTTCATTCATGTTCACCACTATTGCGCCGGCCTCAATTTCCTGTCGCGGGCAAGAAGGCAGGCCTCTAGCCAAGAGAGAAAAGATACCCTCTCCGCCGCGGTCAGGGAGATGGATTACGTCCTGACCCACGCCAGGCCGGAGTTCAGTCTGAGGGCGGAAATCCTGACCAACCGCGCCGTTGCGTTGTCGATGTTGGGCAGGGACGGTGAGGCTGCCGCCGATCTGGAAACGGCCATCCGCCTCAATCCCAGGTTTGCCGAGGCGTACCGCGCCCTGGCCGATCTTCAGGCAAAGCTGAACCAGAAACAGAAGGCACTGGAGACGGTCACCGTCGGCTTGCAGCATGTTCCCAACGACCGTGGGCTTCAGCGCCGCTATGACGAACTGGGGGGGAAGAAACCCTATCCCACGCCGGTGGAAGCCACGGCTCCCGCAACCGCCCCCGAACGCCCCGCATCGCCCAAGAACATGGGCGACCAGGCCGCGGCGGAAGGGCAGCCGCCTGCGGCCAAGGAAGCAGGTGATGGGGTGGCGGACAGGGCCGTTTCCGCTGGAGCGCCCACTACGCAGGCGAAGAAGACCAATCCCTGGTGTCGCTTCTGTCCGGATGAGGATGCCCCACCCCCTCCGGCCTCATCCACGCCGCCAGCCGGGTCCACAGGGCCTCGGTGATATCGGGGTGCTGTGCCGCCACATCCCATTGGCAGGCGGGGTCGCTGGAAAGATCGTAGAGGCGCAGCAGAAAGCCTTCGCTGAGTGGCTGGTAGACAAGCTTCCACTGCCCGTGGCGGATCATACGATCCTTGGCCCGGATGATTGTGTCCCGGTACTGTCTCTTGATGGCGAGGGTACCGCTGCTGGGATCGGGCACGTCCAGAAGCTCGAAAAGGTCCGGATAGCGCAGGTGCCCAGCCGGCAGGCCAGGAATCTCGGTGATCCAGATTCCGGTTTCGTTGAAAGCATCGAGCGTGGGGATGGCTTCGTCACCCCGGAGGAAAGGGGCAAGGGAGACACCCTCCATCGTGGGTGTCAGGGCCAGATCCACCATCTCCAGCAGTGTCGGCGCAAGGTCGATGGAGCGTACCACTTCCTCGACCCGTCCCCGTCCGGGCGTGCGGGGGTCGCGAATCACCAGCGGCACCCGTGGGCTTGCCTCGCCCACTGCCGAATTGCCCTGGCCCCAGGTGTCGTGTTCGAAGAATTCCATGCCGTGGTCCGAATAGACGACCACGATGGTGTTCTCCGCCAGACCGCAGGCCTCGAGGTGTTGCAGCATCCTGCCCACCTCATCGTCGAATTCCGCCACACAGGCATCATAGAGGTCGATGATCTGATCGAGATCGAATTCCTCTTTCGGTGCTCCCTGGCGCCGGATGATGTCAAAAGGATCGGCGAGCCTCGCCATGGCGAATTTCGAGGGACCCCGGTATGCCGGATCGGCAAAGCGTGTGTACCAGGGCCATTCTGAGGCGAAGGGCGGATGGGTCGTGGAATAGAACACGTTGAGGAAAAAAGGCTCGCCCGTGGCCGCCAGCCGGCTCAAAAGCCGCCTCGCCCGCCTGCCCAGCGGCTGGGTCAGGGGCACGCCGCCCAGGTAGTAAATCTCGGGCAAAAGCAGGCGACCCAAACGGTTGTGGAGGAACAGGGAAAGGAAAAGGCGCAGATCCTTGGGCCCCTGCCGGATCAGATATTTCAGGTTCCATTGGTCCTTTGGCAACTCCGTGTGCTGGAAGCCGAAGCTCAGCTTGCCCATGTCCGCGCCGCACCAGTCTGAAATCGCCACCGTGCGGTAGCCCTGCGCGCGCAAGAGTTGCGGCAGGGCATCCACCGCGAGTTTCGTTTCATCGTCCGCGACGAAGTTGTCGCGGATGCCATGGGTGTGGGGCCACGTGCCGGTGAGGAGGGACACGAGACTGGGCGCCGTGCGGGCGCAGGGGACGTAGCAGTTGGCAAACAGCGTGCCGGTTTCGGCGAGTCGGTCGAGATGGGGGGTGAGCAAGCGGGGGTAACCCAGGGCGCCAAGACGGTCCGCGCGCAGGGTGTCGGAGCCAATCAGGAGCAGGTTGGGTCGAGCAGTCCGTCGGCGCGGGATGCGGCGCGGGGGGCGGGCATCGGGTTCCCACGAGGCCCAGGCCACCGTGCTGGCCAGGAACGCGGCGATTGCCCACAGTGCCGCTAAATCCGGCATGCGGCCCCCTTGCACAAGCCGCCACGAGGCCGCGACCAACAGCACGGCGAAAAGACCAAGCCCGCCGACTTTGAGGGTCATGATCCGGCCTGGCGTCATCCATTCCCACAACGGGTAAAGCCGGCTCATGCGGTAGTGCATGGAAGCCACCAAGAGCCCCGGGTTGAAACGCAGCTTGCGGACGAACTGGAACGCCAAGGCGCCAAGGATCCCCAGCGCGGCGGCGAGGGTGGCCCCAGGCATCGACCCCTTCGCTCCTACCGCCGTAATGACGAGGAGGTAGGCGAATGCCCCGATGCAGCCGGTGAAAAGCATCAGCGCAAACACCCAGAGGCTGAGCCGCGCCAGCGCGTAAAGGGTGTAGAAGCGGTAGCGTCGGAGGATCTCCTGCCGCAGACGCGGGCCGGTCTGGGAGAAGTCCAAAACGGATTTCGCTAGCAGCAGCAGGGTTGCCGCTATGGCGACCCAGGCTGCAGGCGCAAGTAACATTGGCAGGATGCTGGTGCCGCCGCTGATGAGGGCAGCCGCCGCCGAGACGACCACGGTGGCCGCAAGCAGCCAGGCTCCACGCAGCCCGTGATCGACAGGCAGCCTCAGGCCGTTTCCAAAATGACCGGATTCGCGCCGGCCGTGCACCTCGCCCAGGGCCGCCGCCGTGCGTACGAGAAAAAACCGGCGCCTTGCCCAGGACAGCGAGAACACACTGTGGTAAGCGTATTCCCCCACCTTGCGCCACATGTAGAGCGGAACCCGCCCATTTCCCCGTATGCGCGCGGTGGAGCGGCTGCGCTGATACGCCTTGCGCATGAGATAACCGAGCCGGAAGCGTGCCACGTCCACGTGGTGGTATTGCACCATGGCCGGCACATACTGGCAGCGCACCCCGCGCGCCATGGCCCGGAGAACGAACTCGCTGTCCTCGCCTCCGCCGAGATCGTGACCGCGCGGTCCCAGTTCGGTGGAAAAACGCCCGGCAATGGCGAACACCTCACGCCGGACCACAAGGTTGCCGCCGCCGGGAATGGGCCCCTCCTCCGCGGTCATGGTTTTGGGTTGCTCCCCCTGGTCGTAGCGGGGTACCGGCAGGGGATAGATGCGGTAGGGCCCCTCGTCGTGCACCCAGGCGGGCTCGCGACCGTCCCAGTCGGGCAGGATGCGGCCGCAGTAAAGCCCCGCGGTGGGCCAGGCGCGTGCCGCTTCCTCGATGGCCCTCAGATAGCCAGGATCGACCCGGTGGTCGTCATCGACGAAGGCCGTCAGTTCCGTGTCGATTTCCAGGATCGCAGCATTGAGCGCATGGGACTTGCCGGGGATCGGCACTTCGAGGAACCTCAGCGGCAGCCAACCCATGGCCTCCTGCCGTGCCTGGTAGGCGCGCAGGCAGCCGATGGTGTCGTCGGTGCAGGCATTGGCGACCACCAGAATCTGCACCCCCATGGCTGGCCGTAGCGCTGCGTTGAGGGAGGCCAGCGTCTGCTCAAGCAGCGCCGCGCGGTTGTGGGTGCAGATGAGGATGGTGAGTGTCACCGGTGCTGGCGCCAGTAAGCCGTGGCGATCCGGTTGTGCAGGCGGTAAGCGGTGGCAAGCCCAGGAAACAATGGCCCTTCATGGGTGGCGAGCTCGTAGCCGAAGCGGGAAAGCGTGTCACCGGCAGCCGCCTCGAAGGCGCGGACCTGCAAGCTTGTCATTTTCTGCCTCCACTTGCCTGCGTTGTCCGGCTTGATGGGCTGGTGGACCAGTGGCGTCTTCCCGGGCGCATCCACGGTTTCCACGTCAAGCAGTTTGTCCAGGTATTCCTCGCCGAGGAACTCACATATCCGGCGCAGCGTGCCTTCCGGGTCGGCCAGCAATGCTTCATAGCGGACCTCGAGATATTGGTCCGGCCGTAGTGGGCTCCCGTGGGCATGACCTTTTTCCACATAGCGTTTCCAATACTCGCCTGCGGTGAAGAAGTTGTAGACTCGGAAATCGTGACGACGCCCAAGCAGGGAAAGTGCGACATCCCGCCCATCGCGGATGATGTGGATGAACTGGGCGTCGGGCCACCACCGCAGCAAAGTGGGGAGATGGAGGACGTAGTAGGGGGTCTTGTCACCCCAGCGCATCTTTCCCTCGCCCAGGGCGTTTTTTTCGAAAATGCCGGATATGATCGCCGCCACGCTGTGCCTGCCCTCTGCGGCCAGCTCCATCGCCAACCGCCCGATGTCGAACTTCATGCCGTGCAGGTCTGTTTCCAGGAATTCCTGGCTCTGCCGGTGCATCGCCTGCAGGACCCGGGCGATGTTCTGCGCGTCCCGCAGATCCCCGAATTCCGCCTCACGCGCCAGAAGCGGGATGAAAAAGTGTGACTCGCCGGTGGGCAGCGAAATGCGCGGATGATTGCGCAGCCGGTATTGCAGCAGCGTCGTCCCGGAACGAGGGGCGCCGACGATGAAGACCGGGCCCTTGGGGGGCGAGGGGGTGGTGGAGGGCTGCGTCACGTTTGTGCTTCCTTTCGTCGGGGGGAGAGAAACAGCGGTTGCAACATCAGGCAGTGGGTCGGGAAAAGGGACTGGATTCGTGGCGGTATCCATGGCTCGGCGATTTCCACCGTGCCGGCGCGCGCCGCCTCCGGGCGGCCATCGTCCGCGCGCAGCGCACCCCCTCCCGCATGGGGGACCACGGCGAAGCTGGCCCGCATGCCATGCCGGCCGACTCGCGCCAGCAATCTGCGCTCCAGCGTGGGATCGCTGATGGCGGAGGTGTCATGGAAACGGATGGCGATGTCGATCATGGCTCATCCCCTCGCGCGCTTTCTGTAGCCGCGCAGGCTGCCCAGCGTATGGGCGGCAGTCATGGCCTGCCGCAAAAGGCCTGGCCGGCCGCCGAGGGCCCTGCCCACCGTTTTGACCGCCTGCCTGAGAAACTGGGCAATCAGGAACGGCGGCATTCCCCAGACAGTCCGCGGAAAATCGGGCAGGATGTGCTGGCCCTGTCTAAGCCCCGCCCGGTAATGGAGCCTGAGGAAATAGGATCGCTTCAGCCGCCACGGCTCGACGGCATGGAGAACAGCCATGTCGGGGCGGTAACGGATTCTTGCGCCACGTTCCAGGAGGGCATGGAACATCATCGCATCCTCACCGCCGCCGATGCCATGCCCGACCCGGTCAAACCGTTTGTCGAAGCGCAAGCTGGGATCGTCACGGAAGAGCCTCGTGGCGTAGGCGACGATGCCGCTCCAGACCGGGGTGGCTTCGGTGCTTATCCAGAACGGCTTTTCGCCGTAGTCCAGGCGTCCCAAAAAGCCTGCCAGTTCCTCATCCAGCCACGGGGGTCGCGGTGTTTCACTGAAATCCAGTTCGATGCGCCCACCGGCGCATTCCGCGCCTTCATTGAAAATCGCGTCGCAAGCCGCCTCGAGCAGCCCCGGCAGGGGAATCTCGTCGTCATCGATGAAGACCAGGATGTCACTTGCCAGCGCCTCCTCGATCGCCCGATTGCGCGCAGCGACGATGCCCTGCACCGGCTCGGTGACCCAGCGCAGGGGCGGCCCCGGCTGTTTGCTGAGCTCGGCGAGAATCTCGGGCGTGGCGTCCGAACTGTTGTTGTTCACCACCAGAATCTCGAAGGGAACCGGGCAGCTTTGCGCACGCATGGCGGCCACGAGTCTTTTCAGCCGGGCCGCGCGGTTGTAGGTACAGAATGCGAACGAGACCTTCATGTCAGCACCTCTTTTCTTCGGCAAGACGCAGCAGCCACCGGTGCACTGCCTCCGGCAGCAGCGCGGGCAGCATGTATTGCCAGTCCCGCAGCGTGCCGTAGCCGTGCCTCATCACCGTGCGGAAGATGGTCCGCGCCGCCGGCAGGTTTCGCTGCCAGTAACACTCGAACCCTTTTTGGAGAAGTTCGCCCATCATCAAAGTGCGTGCACGCTTTTTGCCAAGCTTGGTGTGGAATGCACGGTTCTGCCGCAGGAACTGTTGTTGCGCCCGCAGGTGCTGCAATGCGGCTCGTGCTCTGTCCGAGGACGCCTGGCCCCCGCCATGGAAGTGATAATAGGCCAGCACTTCCGGCACTCTGATGATGGGCGAGGCGAGGGCGACACGCAGCCAGAGGGCGTAGTCCTCCGCGCTGTTGAGCCCAGGGTCAAAACCGCCGGCAGCCTGCACGGCCCGAAGCTGCGTCAGGGCAGCGTGGATGGGCCACCGGCAGCCTCTGAACAGCGTCTCGCCCTTCGCCTCGTTTTCATAATCCGGCGGGACAAATGGCTTGCCCCGTGGCCCAGGAAGACCGACATTCTGCCAGCCGCAGTATGCCAGAACAGCCTCGGGACGAGCGCGCAGCGCCGCCAGCATTCTGTCCATAAACCTCGGTGACCAGGTATCGTCGGCATCAAGAAAGGCCACGTACCTACCCTGTGCCACTTGGAGGCCAGCATTTCTGGCGGCGGATACGCCACGGTTGGGTTGGCGGATCACGCTTATGCGTGGGTCCTGCTGCGTGGACAACCATTGGCGGGTGCCGTCGGTGGATCCGTCGTCGACGATGATGAGCTCCCAATCCGTGAACGTCTGCGCCAGCACGCTGCCCACGCTGGTGGGCAGGAAGCGTGCGGCGTTGTAGCAGGGCATGATCACGGAGACGGTGGGCATGGTTCACATTCTCGCCGCAATGCGTGACAGCGCATAGCGCGCCACGTCACGCCAGGAGACGTCGTGGCTCGCCCAAGCCAGCTTGCGCACGAAGCGGCCCAGGGTGTCGGTGTTGAAAACGGCGAGGCGCCGCAGGCGGAAGGGATCGTTGTCCCGCAGGGCCCAGCCGGCGCGGGTGTGGCAGGCGGAGGTGTAGCCGGCCGCCTTGACCATGGCCTCGCAGCGTTCGTCCCAGGCGCCGAAAGGATAGGCGAAACTTTCGACGGGCCGGCTGAGCACCTCCTCCAGGGTGGCCTTTGCCTGAATGAGCTCGCGGCGGATCATGTCATCGGGAAGTTCCGGCAGGCGCGGGTGGGTCACGGTGTGGGAGCCGATTTCCATGCCCGAGGCCGCCATGGCCCGCAGTTCCTCCGCCGCGAGCATTCTGCCCTGCGGATGGTCATCCCCCCACGGATGCGTGCTGCCCAGATAGCCCGTGGTGACATACCAGGTGGCCTTCATCCCCCGCCGGACCAGCTCCTCCCACGCGGCGAGGTTGTCCCCATAACCGTCATCGAAAGTGATGACGGCGGTGCGGGCGCCGAAGCGGGCAGGTTCCCGCAACAGCTCGGTGACCGTCGGCGTGGCATAGCCCGCCTCCGCCAGCCAGTCGAGCTGCGCCCGGAAGCGCTTGAGCGAGACCGCCCACCGCCAGGCAGGCACCCGGTCCCCCGGTTGGATGGAGTGATACATCAGGATGATCGGGCCGTGCCCTGCTGAGCGGCGATGGAGAAGAAGGGTAAGGGGATCGGGCTTCATTTTGCTCCTGGCGCGAGCCGCAGACGGACCTTCCAGCGCTGAGCTTCGGTTGCCAGCGCGGGAAGGGGCAGATAAAGAAAGCACACACCATAGACGGTGCCGCCCACCATCGTCATGATGAGAACGTAGAGCCAGTCGGTCGAGCGCACCGTGTCTGGAAGCGCCGTTTCCGTGGCGATCAGGGCCGCAACTAAGGCGAAGTTCAACACGAAGGCAGGGTGGAACGCCCGGGCAAGGTCGCTCCAGCGGGCTTTGAGGGCCGTTTTGGCCAGCCAGAACATGTGGATGGACATGTAGAGACGAGCCAGCACCAGACCTGCCGCCACGCCGGGCAGGCCATACGGCAGGCCAAGGAGAATGGCCGCGCTGACTGCGCCCACCATGGTGACCTGGGGAAAGAGTTCACGGTCGAGCCAGTTGCGTGCAGCCAGCACCGCGCCCGACAAACTCTCAATGATCGCGAATGCGCTCCCGAAGGCCAGAATTCCCAGCGCTCCTCCAGCCGGCGCCCAGTTCTCGCCATAGACCGTGACGACGAGCGGCCGAGCGAGCCACACCATGCCCACGTAGAAAGGGAGGGAATAGACCGCCACCAGGCTGAGGCTTCGGAAAAACAGATAGCGTGATCGGTCCAGGTTGTCCTGCTCCTTGGCCAGGGCGCGAAACAGCACCTCGTACACGGAGCCCGTGATGAAATCGTGGGGCCGTGAGGCCAGGCTCTGGGCTTTGTCGAAGAGACCGACCGAGGCCGGGCCCAGGCTGCGCGACAGAAAGAAAGCGGGCGCATGCTGCCGCAGATAGAGGATCAGGTTGTTGGTGGAAACGAGGGAACCGTAGCGAACGAGCTCACGGGCGCGGGAGAAGTCCAGGCAGAAGCCCGGCAGCCAACGGGCGGCACGGGCAAACAGTGCGGCCCCGATCACAGAACTGACGAGGCCCGCGATGATCAGGCTCCAGGGGCCGTAGCCCAGAAATGCCATGCTCAGGCTGACGGCATTGTAGGCCAGCATGTTCGCAAGCTGCACCAAGGTCTTTGCCTTGAAGCGCATCTCCCGAAAGAGCATATTCGCCGGCACATTGAAAAAAGGCCGGATCAGGAAGGAGATGGCGGCAACCCTCAGCAGGTCTGCATAAAGGGGCTGTTGATACCATTGGGCGAACCACGGGGCCACGAGAAAGAATCCTGCGAAGATCAGCCAGCCGATGAGAAGCTGCAGGGTGAAAAGCAGGTCATAGTCCCGCTTGCTGGCTTCCTTGGCGCGCACCAAGGCCTGGCCCATGCCACCGGCAGCGATGAACCCCGCGAGCCCCGTGAAGATCTGGATCGTGGCGACCATGCCGAAATCGGCTGGCACCAGTAGCCGTGCGAGGATCAGGCCCAGCGCGAAGTTGACGATCTGGGAACCGGTGTTGCCCACGAACACCCACTTCGCGCCGTGGCGGATGGTATCGCCCAAGCTCACTGTTTCGCCTCCTGGCGTCCCTTCCCTGGCAGGCCGCGGGCGAGAACGGGAGGGATCGGGTAGCGCATCGCTTTTGGTGGATTCAATCTCGAAGTGCAACGCGGCTGTATGATTGCATAAATACCTGATGAGGTGTTTTCCAGTTCAGGCGT